>JBBQAB010000397.1:0-4543 GCA_038198385.1 Propionibacteriales bacterium | reverse complement strand
GGTGAGGCCCTGCAGCACCACCCCACTGTGCCGGACCAGCGACGCGAAGGGTCCGCTGTAGTGCTGGTGCAGCGCTGACCAGCTCCGCCACCCCTTCTCGGTGTCGCTGAGCCGCTGCCGGATCTGGTGGGGGGTCCAGCGCCGGGGCCGGTCAACCCAGGCGTCGCTCTGCTGCAGGGCGAAGGTCAGCTCCTGTCCCTGCTGTAGCAGCGTCGACCCCGAGGCGACGCTGGCGTCGACGCTCAGCTCGGCATCGGTGCTGAGCTGAAGCACCGCGGAGCCACCGTCGGCCACCACGGTGCCGTGGCCCGAGGTGAGCATGGGATGGACCAGGCCGTACTCCGGGCGGGGGGCGAAGTGCACCCCGACCCGGACTTGGCCGGCGGTATGGCGGACTCGGCGCAGTAACACCCGCGGTGCGGTGCGGCCGAGGTCGTGGCCGCGCTCGCGCGGTCCGAGGGCGAGGGCGTCGGTCACCTCGAGCTCGCCGCGAGGACCCGACCAGCGGGTCTCCAGCACCAGTCCGGGCGTACGGTACCGCCAGGTCGCTGTGAACCCCACCTCGGCGGGGGCGATCCGGAAGTGGCCGGCGCCCGGGTCCAGGATGCGTCCGAACACCGAGGGGCTGTCCACCCGCGGCCAACAGAGCCAGTCAACCGAGCCGTCCGCGGTCACCAGCGCCACCGACCGGCAGTCCGACAGCAGCCCGTGCTCGGCCAGCGGCGTGTCACTCATCGTCGGGCTCTGCTCACGGACGCGGAGCCGCCGCGGAGCTGGCCGGCAGGCCGTCGACGGTGGTCGAGGTGTGCTCGTTGTAGAACGCGACCAGGTTGGCGATCGGGGACATGGCCCGGGTTGGGAAGTCGTAGGACCAGGCGATGTCGCGCACCTCGGTCCCGTCCACCCGGGCGGACCAGTAGGTGCTCGTCCGCCCCTTGTACGGACACTCGGTCACAGTGTCGCTCGGGGCCAACGCGCCGAAGTCGACCGCTGGGCGAGGGAAGTAGTAGCGCGTCGGCAGGCCGGTCTCGAAGACCATCACTGTGGCGTCGGACTCGGCCAGCACGTGCCCGGCCAGCTCGACCCGGACGCGCCGGCTGGAGCGCAGCGCGTCCACCCGGGTGTAGGGGTTACGTGGGTGCACCCAGACCTGCTCGTCCTCCTCGAACCAGCAGTCCAGGGCGTCCCACTCGATCCGGGCCAGGCCGGCCACCGCAGGGTCGGCGTCTTCGGTGTAGACCCGGACCGCTCCGGGACGCAAGTTCTCCCCCTGGCCGAGCGAGAACGTCCGGGTCGGGCCGCGCCGCAACCGCCGCGGGTGCTCGTCGTCGGTGAGCAGCGCGGGGTCCAGGGCTGCGAGGGGAACGTGGTAGGCCGGGTACTTCGGCGAGTCCCAGACGTAGACGGCGGCGACGGTGTCGAGCACGCACCGGCCGCTGAGGTAGCCGCGGAGCCGGCGCGGTACCGGTTCGACGGTGGCCGTGTGATCGGTCATGGCTGGGAAATCCTGCATCGGTCGGGCTCCTCGGACTGGCGGGGGAAAGGGGGCTCAGGCGGCTGCGTGCTGCTGGGCGTAGCGGATCAGGCCGACCGCGTCCTCGGCGGTGACCCGGCCGATCGCACCGGAGGAGTAGACACTGACCACCACCCGGCCTCCGGGGTCGAGCACGAAGCCGGTCGCCTGGAGGTAGTGCAGCTCTGGGTTGATGAAGGCGCCGGTGAGCGCGGAGATCTTGTCGGCGTCGGCGCTGTGGCCCACGGGGAAGGTGAGGCGGTGCTTATCGATCAGCGCCCGGGTGGTGGCTTCGTCGTCGACCGAGAGCGACACCACGCCTGCGTTCAGGGCGGTCAGGTCCTCGAGTAGGCGCTGAAAGCCGCGCAGCTGCGCGTTGCAGAACGGGCACCACGAGCCGCGGTTGAGGATCACCACGCCCCAACGGCCGGCGAAGTAGTCTGGCAGGTGCAGGACCTCGCCACCCACCTGGGTGAGGTCGAGGTCGGGGAAGGTGTCGCCGGGGTTCAGCAGGTCGGTCATGCGAGTGCTCCATTGGTTGAGGGTGAGAGTCGGCCACGTCCCAGACGGCGCCGTTGTCGTCACTGCCGAGCCGTGCGAGCAGCCGGGCAGCGGACTGGTCGCGGGGTCAAGAAGCCGCTGTGGGCATATGTGCGCCGGAAGTGCTCGACCAAGGCCTGCGCGCCCGCCGTCGGCCGTTGGTCGCGAACGGACACGAAGAAGTGATGAGTTTCGCCGCCCCGTGCGAAACCGCGGTGCAAGCCCGAGCTGCCTATCCGCTTGATCACCACCAACGTCTACCGCCCGGCTCGGTCGACAGGGTGGCCGCGGTCACTGCCTGCTGGAATAGAAGTGCCGAAGGACTCTGAGTTTAAGGCCCGCAGACGCCTCGGGACCCCCGTCGGGTGGTTACGAATCGCTTACGGGGGTGGCTGGATCGGAGGGGACCAGTCGCCCCGGCCTGCCGCCGAGCAGTACACCCGCTGGCATTGCTGATGGCCGCCGCCCGGCCCGAACACCGCGGTGACCTGCCAGTCGCCGAGAAAGGCCATCCGCTGGCTCATGCCCACGGTCGGTACCGGGCCCGCCGTCGCGGTGTCCCGTTCGAGCAGAGGCTCCAGGACTGCCCGCCGCGGTTCGTGGTTGTGGCGGCGTCCGTTTGGCACGGTCAGGCGCCACCGCGGTCCCCCACTTCTTACGAGGATCAGGGCGGCTACACGGGCGACCGACCTGCGTTCGCGGACGCGGACGGCGAGGCTCTGGGTGAACGCCCTCGAGCACGACAAGGTTTCCCATGTCGCGATCGCCGCGACCGAGGAGCTGGAGTCCGACGCGAACGTCACCGCGTCCCGAATCGCTGGCTGGGACCCGCCGGGCGGTATCGACCAGCTGCCGTGTCGACGTGACTCAGGCGGCGTCGCAGATCACCGAGGCGCTGTCGGCGCTCCGGATCGCTGTGCAGGGAGTCAGCCACGCTGAGAGACGACGTGGCTCCGCTGCTGTCCGCCGAGGACCGCGGTTGTCACCGAGCTCCGGCCCGGGCGGCGAGGATCCCGAAAAAGCTGCTGGGCGTTCACGCTGGCACCCTGCCCGCGATGGGAGAATTCTTCGACATTGGGGACCTGGTGGCCGACGGTGGCGTGACCCGGACATGACAGTGACCGGCAGGTTTTGCAGCTTCGCGGGACTGGCGCGGGAAGTGTGTCACCGCATGATCATTGGTCACACCCTGAGAAGCCGCCCGACCTCGGCCAGGGCTGGGTCCGTGTCGCGTTTGGTGATCGAGTCGGCGTCTACGTCGTCGCGACCAGCGCCGCCGTTTCTAGGCCGAGGGCCGGCTGTTGAAGCATCGCCATCACTGACGAAGGTGTAGCGCGATTGGCGCTGGCAGCCAAAGTGGCAGCCTACGGACGAGTTGACCACGGTCAGCAGCGGTCTTCCGCAACCAGGCTGAGACGCGGTCAGTCGGCCCTGGACGGTTTGCCTATAACTCGTAATGCGTAGGTCGAGAGTTCGATTCTCTCAGGCGGCCCTGAAGCGTTTCCCTAGTCGGAAGGCTTTTCGGCTGGTCAGTTCCATGGTAGGCTGGCGCAAAATAACCTACGTACTAGCAAGAATCCCCCCGAAATGCCCCCGGTTTGAGCGTTGTGCCTTGTCAGGGCACGTTTCTGACTGAACTGGACAGGACTGGACTGGACTGGATTACCATCCGGTCGGGTCTGTTGACCTCGTCCAACTTCTCGGGGACGATCGTCTAGCCCGGTGTGAATGATCGGTCGCGGTGGTTCGCTGACCTACGCATCTCCAGGACGCCTGGTGTGAGTAGGTCAACGAGGCCGGCCACACCGCCCGCACGTCCCCCGCGTACAAGCCGAACGCTGTCTGTTTGACCGACCTGACCACGCGCTGAGCGGCTCGAGGCGAACTGGGGTTGCTTGAGCGTACGACGACCGGGGCCTCAGCCGGGTGCAGCAGCACCTTGTATTCGCGGTGCTGGCGGCCTCTTCCAGGCGCGCCATCAGCCCGCCCGGTGCTCCCGAGATCAGGTCCATCTTGTGCTGTCGCGTGGCCCCGTAGCGCGAGGCGATGCCGGTCGAGCTCCTCCGGGGCCGCGTCCAGTACCCGGTCGAGCTCGAGCACAGCGACCGCGTCCTGCAACGAGAGGAGGCTCCCCGCTCCGGCAGAAGTGGAGCTCTCGCTAGATCCTGCCTCCGGGTGACTGACTTCAGAGCGACGCAGCCTGCGCCGAGACCCGCGACCCGCGAATCCGGCGCCATCGTGGTCACGACGACGAACGACGAGACGATGAGCTTGGGCAACGCCAGAGCCGTGGCCGAGTTTTCAGCCCCGGCGATGCAGCCAACTGCGACCAAGGGCAGGTCGCCGTCGCCTTCGCTCTTGGCGACCTGGTCACGAAGCACCGAGTCAGGACTGGCAATTGGGTTGGCGGCGGATCGGGTAACTGGGGGGGGCCGATCACGGCGGGATCGTCCCTGGCTCGGTGATCTGGCTCCGTGATGTGGTGTCAGT
>JBBQAB010000396.1:0-2080 GCA_038198385.1 Propionibacteriales bacterium | reverse complement strand
GTCCTCGACCAGCAGCCGGAGGTGGGTCTGCAGCAGCCGGGACGTGTCGTCGGCGCGCTCGACGTAGCGGCCGATCCAGAACAGCGACTCCGCGATCCGGCTCAGCACGACGTCACCGCCTCGCGGCCGGTGGCCGCGGCAGGCCGGTGACCACCCCGTACGGCGGACTGCTGCTGCTGTTCCTCCTGGGCCCGACGCTCCTCGCGTCGACGGGGCCGCACCGCCGCGGGCACCCGGCCGACAAGAAGCGGCACGTTGCTGCGGGCCGGCACCTCCTCGGTGGCCTCGTCCTCGCCCGGTTCCTGCCCGACTGCCGGCTCCTGCCCGTCGTGCTCGGGCGCGGGGACCTGGTCGGGCTCGCGCGGCGGACGGGAGGGGTCGAGCCCGGGCTGCGGGTCAGGCGCGGCCAGCTCGCCGTCCTCGGGTGGCTCGACGGGGGCCTTGGACAGCGGCGCGCTCAGCACCCAGGTGTCCTTGCTGCCGCCGCCCTGGCTGCTGTTGACGACCAGCTCGCCGCGCGGCAGGGCGACCCGGGTCAGCCCACCAGGCAGCACCCAGACGTCGTCACCGCTGTTGACCGCGAACGGCCGCAGGTCGACGTGCCGGGGCTCCAGCAGGTCGTCGATCAGGGTGGGGACGGTGGAGAGCTGGACGACGGGCTGGGCGATCCAGCCACGGGGGTCCTCGATCACCCGGCGACGCAGGGCGTCGAGCTCCTCGCGGCTGGCTCGGGGCCCGATCACGATGCCTTTGCCCCCGGAGCCGTCCACCGGCTTGACGACAAGCTCGTCGAGCCGGTCGAGGACCTCCTCGCGGGCGTCGTCCTCCTCGAGCCGCCAGGTGTCGACGTTGGCGATGATCGGCTCCTCGTGGAGGTAGTAGCGGATCAGGTCGGGCACGTAGGTGTAGATGAGCTTGTCGTCGGCCACCCCGTTGCCGATGGCGTTGGCCAGCACGACCCCGCCCGTACGGACCGCGTTGACCAGGCCGGGCACACCCAGCATCGAGTCACTGCGGAAGTGCACCGGGTCGATGTACTCGTCGTCGATCCGGCGGTAGATGACGTCGACGCGGCGCATCCCGCTGGTCGTCTTCATGAACACCTTCCCGCGGCGACACTCCAGGTCGCGGCCCTCGACGAGCTCGACGCCCATCGTGCGGGCCAGCAACGTGTGCTCGAAGTAGGCGGAGTTATAGACCCCGGGCGTCAGCACGACCACGGTGGGGTCGTCGGTGCCGGGGGCGGCCTTGCGCAGGGCGGTGAGCAGCCGTTGGGGATAACCGGAGACGGCCCGGATCCGCTGGTTGGAGAAGGCGTCGGGCAGGGCGGTGATCATCGCGCTGCGGTTGGTGATCACGTAGGAGACCCCGCTGGGCACCCGGACGTTGTCCTCCAGCACCCGGACGTCCCCCTCCGGCGTACGGATCAGGTCGACCCCGGCCACGTGGATCCGGACCCCGTTCGGCGGCTGAATGCCCCACACGGCCCGGTGGAAGTGGGTGGAGGAGGTGACGAGCTGGCTGGGGATGACCCCGTCGGAGATGACGCGGGCGTCGGAGTAGACGTCGCTGAGGAAGGCCTCCAGGGCCCGGACCCGCTGGGCGACCCCGGTCTCGATGGTCTGCCACTCGGGCGCGGCGATCACCCGCGGCACCAGGTCGAGGGGGAACGGTCGCTCGACCCCGCCCACGTCGAAGGTCACCCCCGCCTGGGTGTAGTCGCTGGCCAGGCTCTCGGCGAGACCGCGCAGCTCGGCCGCGGTCGACTTCGACAGCGTGGCGTGGATCGCCCGGTAGGAGGGTCGGACGCTGCCCTCGGCGTCCATCATCTCGTCGAACGCCTTGCCCGGGTGATAGTTGGAAAGCACGTCCGCCATAGGGGTGACCCTACTCACCCGCGAGTTACCCCGGCGTTAACAGGCCCGGGGTCTTGACGGCGGGCCGGACCGGGCGCTCACACTAGGCTGGACCGGTGTCTGAGCATCCTGTGAGCACCCAGCCCGACGACGTCCCCGAGCAGATCCGGGTCCGTCAGGAGAAGCGGTCGCGACTGCTCGAGGAGGGCCGCGCGCCCTATCCC
>JBBQAB010000395.1:0-6229 GCA_038198385.1 Propionibacteriales bacterium | reverse complement strand
GTGGGTGACGGAACCGGCATGGTGCGGGCGCAGCCGGGCCACGAACTGGTAGCCGAACACGGTCGGACGCAGCTGCACCAACCGCCGGTCCACCGCCCGGGCCGACCTCCCCTTGGGAGGAGAGGTGGATCCGGTTGCCGGTGCTGACCCCGGCGGGGATCTTGACGTTGAGAGTGCGGCTGGAGCGCACCCGGCCGTCGCCCGAGCACTCGACGCAGGGGTCGGGGATGACCGAGCCGTAGCCCTGGCAGGTCGGACAGGGCTGGGTCGTCCGGATGTCGCCGATGAACGAGCGCTGCACGTGGGTCACGTCGCCCTGACCGCGGCAGGTCATGCACTGGATGGGCGCGGAGCCGTTGTTGGCCCCCGACCCCGAGCAGCGCGGGCAGAGCACCGCGGTGTCGACGCGGAGCGGCTTGGTCGAGCCGAACGCGGCCTCGGCCAGCTCCAGGTCGAGCCGGACCAGCGCGTCCTGACCGCGGCGTACGCGGGAGCGCGGGCCGCGGGCCTGCTGGTTGCCGAACATCGCGTCGACCAGGTTGGTGAAGTCGAAACCGCCGCCCTGTCCGCCGCCGAACCCGGCTCCGCCGCCGCCACCGAAGCCACCCATGCCACCCCCGAGCGGGTCACCGCCACGGTCGTAGAGGTCCCGCTTCTTCGCGTCCTGCAGCACCTCGTACGCCTCGGCGATCTTCTTGAAGCGGTCGCCGGCGTCGGCCTCGGTGGCCACGTCCGGGTGCAGCTTCATCGCCAGCTGCCGGTACGCCTTCTTGATCTGCTCCGGGGTCGCGTCGCGGGCCACGCCCAGGGTCTCGTAGTAGTCCGAGCTCATCGTTGTCTGTACATCCTTCACGAGGGTCTCTCTCAGCCTTCCGAGAGAAAACGTCCGACGTAGCGGGCGACGGCGCGTACCGAAGCCATGGTCGAGGGGTAGTCCATCCGGGTGGGGCCGACCACCCCGAGCGTGGCCAAGATGTCGAGCTGGCTGCCGTAGCCACTGGCGATCACCGACGTCGACTGTAGTTCCTTGTACGGGTTCTCCTGCCCGATCCGGACCGTCACCGCATCGGCGGTGGTGGCCTCGCCGAGGAGCTTGAGCAGCACCACCTGCTCCTCCAGCGCCTCCAGCACGGGCTTCACCGACGTCTCGAACTCGGCCCCGTAGCGGGTCAGGTTCGGCACGCCGCCGACGACCATCCGCCGGCTCGCCTCGCTGCTGAGCATCTCCAGCAAGGTCGCGATCGTCGCCTGCCCGATGGACTCGAGCCCCGACGGCAGCTGGTCGACCAGCGTCGAGAGCCGGGCGGCCGCCTGCGAGGAGGAGTTCCCCACCGTGGCGGTGTTCAGATGCGCCCGCAGCTCGGCGAGGACGGCCTCGTCGTGGTCGGCCAGCTCCAGCGAGCGCTGCTCGATCCGGCCGGTCGAGGTGATCAGGATCAGCAGCACCCGGCTGGTCGAGAGCGAGACAACCTCCACGTGCCGCACCACCGAGCTGCCCAGCGTCGGGTACTGCACGATGGCGACCTGCTGGGTGACCTGGGCCAGCAGCCGTACGGTCCGGTGCAGGACGTCGTCGAGGTCGACCGCACCGGCCAGGAAGGTCTGGATCGCCTTCTGCTCGGCCAGGGACAGGGGCTTGACCGAGCCGAGCCGGTCCACGAACAGCCGGTAGCCCTTGTCGGTCGGGATGCGACCGGCGCTGGTGTGGGGCTGGGTGATGTAGCCCTCCTCCTCCAGCGCGGCCATGTCGTTGCGGACGGTGGCCGGGGAGACGCCGAGGTCGTGCCGCTCGACCAGGGCCCGGGACCCGACCGGCTCCTGGCTGGAGACGTAGTCGGTGACGATGGCCCGCAGCACCTCGAGCTTGCGCTCGTCCATCCGACCCCCTCCCATGGCTTACGACCCGTCCACCGCCCGACGAGGGCTTGTTGGCACTCTGGCAGACAGAGTGCCAGTCTAGCGTGATGACCGCCGCGAGCACGTCCAGCACCGAGTCGGCCTGGCGCGAGATCGCCCCCGGTGTGTACCTGACCGTCGCCGAGCCGGACACGGTCAACCTCGGCCTGGTCGTGGGTCGCGACGGGGCGGTGCTGGTCGACACGGGCTCGACGCCCATGCAGGGCCGGCGGGTCCGCGACAGCATCGCTGCGCTGACCGCGGTCCCGTTGGTGGCAGTGGTGCTGACGCACGCCCACCGCGACCACGCCTTCGGCGCGGCTGCCTTCGCCGACGTGCCGGTGATCGGCCACGAGACCCTCGCCGCCACCCTCCGGAGCACCGCTCTCGTGGCGGACGCCGAGGCCCTGGGGCTGGATCCGGCCGCCCTGGTGGGCCCCAGCCGGGAGATCGCCGTGGCCACCGCCCTGGACCTGGGCGGCCGCCGGGTGGAGGTCTGCCACCTCGGCCGGGGCCACAGCGGGGCGGATCTGGTCGTCGTCGTCCCCGAGTCCGACGTCCTGTTCGCCGGGGACCTGCTGGAGTCCGCCGGCACCCCGTCCTTCGGCTCCGACTGCTTCCCGCACGAGTGGGCCGCGACGCTGGACGGGGTGATCGGGCTGATGACCGAGGGCACCCGGGCGGTCCCGGGGCACGGTGAGCCGGTCGACCGGGAGTTCGTGTTCGGTCAACGGGGGCGGATCGCGGCCGTCTCGGGCGAGGCACGGCACCTGGTCGAGACCGGGGTCGCGCTGGCCGACGCTCCCGCCCAGGGCAACTGGCCGTGGCCGGTCGAGGAGCTGGACCAGGCCATCGCCACCGCGTACGCGCAGCTCGGCCCGGTCAGCCCGCGCCGGAACCTCCCCCTCGCCTGACCCGCTACCTGCCTGACCCCCGCCCGGACGATCGGGTCGCGGCCGGCGGGTCGGGCGCGGGGTCAGCGGACCAGACCGGACTGGTAGGCGAAGACCACCATCTGGGCCCGGTCACGGGCGCCGAGCTTGACCATGGCCGGCTGACGTGGGTCCGGGCCGTGGCGGGGCTGACCACCAGCCGGGCCGCGATCTCGTCGTTGCTCAGACCCTCCCCGATCAGGACCAGCACCTCCCGCTCCCGCTCGGTCAGGTCACCCAGCCGGGGGTGCTGCCTGACCACCGAGCGTGCGGTGAAGGTGGCCATCACCCGCCGGGTCACCGACGGGCTGAGCAGTGACTCCCCCGCCGCGACCAGCCGGATCGCCCGGAGCATCTCGGCGGGTTCGGAGTCCTTGACCAGGAAGCCGGCCGCTCCGGCCTGCAACGCGGAGAAGACGTACTCGTCGAGCTCGAAGGTGGTCAGCACGATCACCCGGGTGCCGGCCAGCTCGGGGTCCGCACTCACCTGACGCAGGGCGGCGATGCCGTCCAACCGGGGCATCCGGACGTCCATCAGCACGACGTCGGGGCGCAGCCGCCGGATGGCCGCCACGGCCTCCACCCCGTCCTCGGCCTCACCCACCAGGTCGAGGTCGGGTTCGGAGTTGACCAGCACCCGCAGGCCCATCCGGACCAGGGCCTGGTCGTCGGCCACCAGCACCGAGATGCTCACACCGGCACCCGGACCAACGGCAGCACGGCGTGAACGGCGAGCCCGCCCGGGTCGGCCGGTCGAACCTCCAGCGTCCCGCCGACGGCGGCGGCCCGCTCCCGCATTCCCCGGATGCCGTGACCCTCTTCCCATCCCGCCGGGGGCGGCCCGTCGTTGGTCACTGCGATCCGCAGCGCGTCCTCGGACCGCTCCAGCGTCACGGTCGCGGTGGCGGGGCCGGCGTGCCGGACCACGTTGGTCAGGGCCTCCTGGATGATGCGGAACGCCGCCTGGTCGACCGCCGCGGGCAGCGGCTCCGGGCTGCTCCACGCGCCGGTACGGACCTCCACGGCCCGCCCGGCGCTCCGCAGGGCGCCGACCAGCTGACCCAGCCGGGCCAGCCCGAGCCGGGGGGCCCGCACCTCCTCAGGCCCGAGCCCGGGGTCGTCCCGCACCCGCTCGGTCGCGAAGACCCCCAGGGTCGTCCGCAGCTCGGCGAGGGCGTCCTTGCTCGTGGACCGGATCGCCTCCAGCGAGGCGGCCAGGTCGGCGGGTGGGCCTGCATCCGCCCCGGAACGCTCCAGCAGGTGCAGCGCCACCCCGGCCTGCAGGGTGATGACGGTCAGGCTGTGGCCGACCACGTCGTGCACCTCCCGTGCGATCTGCAGCCGCTCCTCGTACGCGTACCGGCGGAGCTCCTCCTCACGGGACTCCCGGGCGCCCTCGGCCCGGGTGCGGCGCGCAGCCGCCGCCCGGTCACGGCGAACGCCACCAGCACGGCCGCCATCACGAGCCACGGCGACGCCACGGCGACCTCCGCCGCGCCCGGTCCGGCCCCGAAGCGGCCGTGCGGGCTGCCCCGGCCCTCCCCCGGCGGGCCGTCGGCGGCCATCACGGTGGCGGCGACCACGGCCAGGCCGACCAGCGCACCCGCGACCAGATCCACGATCGGTCCGCGGCGGCTCGCTGTGGGCATCTGCGGCGTGCTCCTCTTGTAGGCACTCAAGCATCTTGTCGCCGCAATCTGCCGCTGACTAGGCCGACGACGAGATCGTCGGCGCCCTGCGTTCTCACTGTCTTGTCCGGTTCCTCAGCGTCGCGCGCCTGCCCCACCCTCTCGGCCCTTCAGTTCAGATTCAGCCGTCGTCTGCCCATTTGCAACCGTTCGAGCTGCACCGCTGCAGGCACCTCCAACGGGAATATCACCGGGCAGGTCCTACGGAACGCGCCCTCGCGCAGCCCGTCGAGACCCCGCGCGTGGCTCCCGGTACGTCGCTGAGCAGTCGGCTTACGGCGCGGCCCCTGCACACACCTCCCGCCAGCGCCGAGCAGTGGTCAGGCGGGCCGGTCCGCGAAGTGGTCCGTAGCGGCGAGGAGTGCGGTGAGGTTGCCGGGTTCGGCGCCGGAATGGCCAGCGCCGGGGGTGATCTGCAGGTTGGCTTGTGGCCAGGCGCGGGATAGTTCCCAGGCGGTGACAGCCGGGGTGGGGAGGTCGTAGCGGCCTTGGACGATGACGCCGGGAATGCTGGCCAGCCGGTCCGCGTTGGCGATGAGTTGTCCTTCGGTGAACCAGCCGCCGTGTCGGAAGTAGTGATTCTCGATCCGGGCCAGGGCCAGGGCCTGTCGGGGGTTGCTGAACGACGCGATCATGTCCGGATCCTCGATGAGGGTGACGGTCGCTGCTTCCCAGGTGGACCAGGCCACCGCCGCGGGCAGGTGGACTGCCGGGTCTGGGTCGAACAATAGGTTGGTGTAGGCGCTGATGGCGTCGCCGGTGAAGTTCGATCCGCCCAGCGGCTGCAGGAACATCTCGTACCTGTCGGGGTACAGGTTGGCGGCGCCGCCGTTGTAGTACCAGTCGAGTTCGCTGCGACGGAGTGTGAACACCCCTCGCAGTACGAGTTCGGTCACCCGGTCGGGATGGGTCTCGGCGTAGGCCAGCGCGAGCGCGCTGCCCCAGGAGCCGCCGAGGAGTTGCCAGCGCTTGATCCGACGGGCTTCGCGCAGCCGTTCCAGATCGGCTACCAAGTGCCAGGTGGTGTTGACGGTGAGGTCGGCTCCGGACTCACCGAGGTGCGGCACGCTGTTGCCGCATCCTCGCTGGTCGAACAGGAGAATCCGGTACTTCGTCGGATCGAAGAAGCGCCGGGCCGCAGGCAGTGATCCGCCGCCGGGGCCACCGTGGAGGTAGACGACCGGTTTGCCGTCCGGGTTCCCGGACTCCTCCCAGTAGATCTGCTGGCCGTCACCGACGTTGAGCGAACCAGAGTCGTACGGCTCGATGGGCGGGTAGAACTTGCCAGCAGCAGACATCTGGCCAGCGTGCCGCTGACCTGCAGGACAGTCCAGCCCCCACGCCGCGGCTTACCGTCGACCCGGTTGACCTTCGGTGGGTGGCGGCGGGGGGCGTCGACGACAACACTCAAGGCTTCCTATGCGACGCTCGCTGCCCGCTCTCGCGCTGTTCGCGACACTAACTTTCGCTGCCGCCGGGTGCTCTCGCCCCGATCTAGACCCGCCCCCCGTCGGCGCACCGGGCCCGACCTCAGCGGCGGCACCGACCCCCCAATACCGCCTAACTAACCCGCAATACCGTTCAGTTAAGACTACAGCGGTGTAGTTTGGGGGTTATGCCTCGTGGTGGTTGGCGTAAGCCTGAGTCGGATCGTCGGTTGTCGGATCTGGTGTCGGTGGGGGTGTTGACCCGGGTGTTCCCGCCGGATGTGGT
>JBBQAB010000394.1:0-10448 GCA_038198385.1 Propionibacteriales bacterium | reverse complement strand
GGGTGAGCCCAGCGACAGGTCGGTGGCCGGATAGAGCAGGACCTGTCGCTGCAGGGTCGGCCAGGACGGGTCGCTCCGGGTCAGGTCCCGGCTGGCCAGCGCGACCAGGGCAGCGAGGTTGCCCCCCGCGCTCTCACCCATCACGCTCACCCGCGATGGGTCCGCACCCAGGTCGGCGGCGTGCTCGACGAGCCAGCGGGTCGCGGCCCAGCTGTCCTCGAACGGGACCGGGGCGGGATGTTCTGGCGCCAGCCGGTAGTCCACCGAGGCCACGAGAACCCCGGCCCGGCCGGCGAGGTTGCCGCAGAGCCAGTCGGACCCGGTGAGGTTGCCGAAGACGAAGCCGCCACCGTGGAAGTGGACCACCAGCGCCCGGGGCCGTCGGGGCTCCGGACCGGGTGGGCGGTAGGTCCGGACCCGCAGCGGGGTGCCCCCGCTGCCCGGCACGACGAGGTCCTCCAGGGTCACGTCCCGCGCGACCGGCCCGAGCGTGCCCCGGGCGGCCCAGCGCGGCAGCTCCTGCCGGGTCCGGCTCAGGTAGCGCGCCGAGGGCGGGTCCGGCTGGGGCAGCCGCATCAGGGCCGCCATCAGCAGCCGCGTCCGACGGTTCACCCGGGCACCCTAGTCGACCTGGAGCACCACGACCGTGCGGCCGGGCAGCCGGAGCGTCGAGCCCGCCGGGAGCTTGTCGTCGGGCAGCTCGCCCTCGACCCCGGAGTGGGCCACCACGGTGTAGGTGTAGGCCCAGGGCCCGTCCGGCAGCTCGACCTGCACCGGGTCGGACCCGCCGTGGAACCAGACCAGGAAGGCCTCGTCCTCGGTCCGCTCCTCGTCGTCGTGGGCCCGGTACATCCCCAGGGTTCGCCGGGTGCCGTCCTGCCACTCCGCGGGGGTCATCTCGGCGTTCCGTCCGCCGAACCAGGCCAGGTTGCGCCGGCCCGTCGGGTGCCCGGCCGCATCGAGCAGGAGCTCGCCGTGGCGGTAGGCCGACCGCCGCAGGACCGGGTACTCAGCCCGCAGCGCCAACAGCCGCCGGGTCAGGTCGGTGAGGTCGCCCCAGCTCTGCTGGGTGTCCCAGTGCACCCAGGAGAGGGGGGAGTCCTGGCAGTAGGCGTTGTTGTTGCCCTGCTGGGTGCGCCCCAGCTCGTCACCGGCGGTGAGCATCGGGACCCCGGTGGACAGGATGAGGGTGGCCATCATGTTCTGTACCTGGCGGTGGCGCAGCGCCACGATAGCCGGGTCCTCGGTCTCGCCCTCGACCCCGCAGTTCCAGGACCGGTTGTCGTCGGTGCCGTCGCGGTTGGACTCACCGTTCGCGCCGTTGTGCTTGACGTCGTAGGTGACCAGGTCGCGCAGGGTGAAGCCATCGTGCGCGGTGACGAAGTTGACGCTGGCGCAGCTGGGCCGACCGCCGTCGCCGAAGATGTCGGGGGAGCCGGCCAGCCGCTGCGCCAGCTCGGAGACCCCATGCACGTCACCGCGCCAGAAGTCCCGGACGTGATTGCGGAAGCGGTCGTTCCACTCGCTCCAGTCGTCGCCGAAGGCACCGACCTGGTAACCGTACGGGCCCATGTCCCACGGCTCGGCGATGAGCTTGACCTTGCTGAGCACCGGGTCCTCGCGCATCGCGATCTTGAACGGGTGCTCGTGGTCGACGTGCTGGCGCGCGTCCCGCAGCAAGGTGGTGACCAGATCGAACCGGAACCCGTCGACCCCCATCTCGCTCACCCAGTAGCGCAGCGAGTCCAGCACCAGGCGGAGGACGCCGGGCTCGGCGGTGTCGACGGAGTTGCCGCAGCCGGTGACGTCGTAGTCGTTGCGCTTGTCGTCGGTCAGCCGGTAGTAGCCGAGGTGGTCCAGACCGCGGAAGGCCAGGGTCGGGCCCTCGTGTCCGCCCTCGCCGGTGTGGTTGTAGACCACGTCGAGGATGACCTCGATGCCAGCCCGGTGGAAGGCCGTCACCATCTCCTTGAACTCCCGGACCTGCTGACCGAGGGTCCCGACCGAGCCGTACGCCGCGTGCGGGGCGAAGAAGCCCAGGGTGTTGTAGCCCCAGTAGTTCGACAGCCCGCGGCTGACCAGGAACGGCTCGGAGACGAACGCCTGAACAGGCAGCAGCTCGACCGCGGTGACCCCTAGGAACTTGAGGTGCTCGATCACCGCCGGGTAGGCCAGGCCCGCGTAGGTCCCGCGCAGGTGCTCGGGCACGGCCGGGTGCAGCCGGGTGTAGCCCTTGACGTGCAGCTCGTACAGCACCGTGTCGGCCATCGGGGTCGGCCGAGCCACCGGCTCCGGGGCGGGCATGTCGGCGACCACGACGCTGAGCGGGACGGCCGCGAAGGAGTCCAGCGGGGACGGGATGTAGTCGGACTCGGGGATGTGGTCCAGGATCGGGCCGGAGTAGTCCACGCCGCCGGTGAGGGCCCGTGCGTACGGGTCGAGCAGCAGCTTGACCGGGTTGAACCGGGCGCCCTGTCCCGGGTTCCACTCCCCGTGGACCCGGAACCCGTAGCGCTGCTCCGCGCCGACCCCGGGCACGTGCACGCTCCAGACGCCGTCGTCGTCGCGGGTCATCTCGTGGTTGCGCTGGCGCCGCTCCTCGTCGACCAGGGCCAGCTCGACCCGGGTGGCGCGGGGGGCGAGCAGGCTGAAGGCGGTACCGCCGTCGACGATGCGGGCGCCTAGCCGGGAGGTTTCCCGGGGGGCGGTCAAGATGGGAGTGCGGGTCATGGGTTTACAGGCCTTTGCGAGGGTCAGGGCAGAGGTCGGGCGTGAGGTCGGTGAGAACCAGGTGTTCGGGTCAGGCAGGGAACGTCGGCCGGGCAGGGCCGGGAAGGGGGGTCCGGCCGGGTTCGAGCAGCCTCGGGAGCCGTGCCCAGGCGCCACCAGTGGCCCCCCACGACTCCGAGAGCACCCCCGAGAGCACCCATTGTGCCGCCTCCGAGCGGTCTCGGCGGCCCAGGACGTGCAGATGGGCAGGAGGGGGTTGGGCCGACCACGGTCCGGACCGGCGGACCCGTGCGGGGGTGGGCCTCCCCGCCGCGCGTGAGCCCGCCGGGGCCCGGGTCCGGTGCGCGGCCGGGCGCGGCGCCGGGCGAGGATCGGTGCGGCGTATAACCCCGGGACCGGGGGGGTAGATAGTCTCCCGACGTTTCTGGACAGCCCCTGGACCGCACGTCGTCAGGGGCGGTTGACTGAGCCGCAGTTGGGGCCCGTTCGGGCCCTGTTGCCTCAAGGAGCCTGATGCGCTCGATCCTCCCCCGCCCACGGCTGCTGGCCGCCGGCACCGCTCTCCTGGTGCCGGCAGCTCTGCTGATGGGCGTACCGCAGGCCGTGGCGGCCCCGCCCGCCCTGGCCCCGGTGCCCAGCACGATGCCCCGGTGGCTCGTCGCGGGGCCGACCCAGCGGACGGCCGCCCCGCCGGCGACCGGCAGCCTCACCGTCCGGGTCTACCTGGCTCCGCGTGGTGGGGAGCAGGCTCTGGAGACCGCCGTCAACGCCCTCTCCGACCCGGCCTCGGCCACCTACGGGCAGTGGCTGACCGCCGCCCAGTACCGCGCCGCCTACCGGCCCACCGACGACACAGTGAGCCGGGTCCGTGGCTACCTCAGTGACCAGGGTCTGGCCGTCACCGGCGTCGAGGCCCAGCACCGCTACCTGTCCGCCCGGGGCACGGTGGCGCAGCTGCAGAAGACGTTCCACGTCTCGCTACGGCAGTTCTCCCACGACGGCCAGCGGGTCACCGCACCCACTGCGGCCGCTCAGCTCCCGCCTTCGGTGGCCGGGTCGGTGCTCACCGTCACCGGGCTGGACACCACGGTGGCCAAGATGACCCACCGGCAGAGCGGACGCTCCGTCACGCCGCCGCCGTCCTTCGTCAACGCCCGCCCCTGCAGCACCTCCTTCGGCCAGCTCAGCGCCAGGTACCAGGCCGACTTCCGCACCAAGCTGCCGACGTTCCAGGGCAAGACCCTGCCCTACGCCACCTGCGGCTACACCGGTCCGCAGCTCCGGGCGGCGTACGAGGGTGACACCCCCCTGACGGGAGCGGGGGTGACGGTGGCGATCACCGACGCCTACCGCTGGCAGCTCATCAGCCAGGACGCCTCGCACTACGCGCTCGCCCATGGCGACGGCGCGTACGCCAAGGGTCAGCTGAGCGAGTCGCTGCCGAAGTCCTACCGGCACGAGGCGGAGTGCGAACCGTCGGGCTGGAGCGGCGAGGAGACCCTCGACGTCGAGGCGGTGCACGCCATGGCGCCCGGCGCGAAGATCCGCTACTACGCGGCCCGCAGCTGCTACGACGACGACTTCGCCGACGTCCTGGCGCGGGTGGTTGACGAGAACAAGGCCACCGTGGTCAGCAACTCCTGGGGCGACGCGGGCGAGCAGGTCGGCACCGACGAGATCGCGGCCTACCAGCAGGTCGTGCTCCAGGGTGCGGCCCAGGGCATCAGCTTTCTGTGGTCCTCGGGCGACTCGGGCGACGAGCTCGCCAACACCGGCCTGAGGCAGGCCGACTTCCCGGCCTCGCTGCCCTCGGCCACGGCCGTCGGCGGCACCTCCACCGGCATCGACGGGAACGGCACCAGGACCTTCGACACCGGCTGGGGCACCGTGAAGTATAACCTGTCCGCCAGTGGTAGCTCCTGGACCTCGGTCGGCTTCACCTCCGGGGCGGGCGGTGGTTACTCGACCCTGTTCAACCGACCGTCCTACCAGCAGGGTGTGGTGCCGGACGCCGCACCCGCAGGCCGGGCCGTCCCGGACGTGGCCATGGACGCCGACCCCAACACCGGCATGCTGGTCGGTCAGACGCAGACCTTCCCGACCTCGGTGCACTACGGGGAGTACCGCATCGGCGGGACCAGCCTGGCCAGCCCGCTCTTCGCGGGCCAGACCGCGCTGGCGGTGCAGCAGCAGGGCGGCCGGCGGCTCGGGCAGCTGAACCCCTTGCTGTACGCCTCGAAGGGCCTGTTCACCGACGTGAAGCCCAGGCCCAGCCGGGTCGGGGTGGTGCGCGCCGACTACAGCGACCCGAGCGACGCGGGCAGCAAGGTCATCTACAGCGTCCGGCTCTTCGACAAGGACTCCAGCCTGGCCACGGCCTCGGGCTGGGACCCGGTGACCGGCCTCGGGGTGCCGAACACCACGTTCCTCAAGGCCCTGGCGGGCCCGAGTCGGGCGACGCTGACGTCGGCCCACTGAGGGAGCCCGCTCCGGCGGGCAGCAGGTTGGCGGCGGGGTGACCGGAGGTCCGGGGCCCCGCCGCGGCCGTCCGGTGACGGCGGCGGGCGAGCGTCCGGGGAGCCGCGATCAGGGCCGCCGGGGTCGCCCGCGCAGTAGCCAGGGGCGGAGCAGCCGGGCGACCGCGGGCAGCACCCAGTAGGTCATCACCGGGGTCAGGGCCACCGTGGTCAGGAGCACCCGCAGCGGCAGGTACAGCCGGGAGAAGCCGGGGACGAAACAGGGTGGCCAGCAGGGTGAAGACCAGGTTGACCGGGAAGAACCCCAGCC
The DNA here is from genome assembly GCA_038198385.1 of Propionibacteriales bacterium. Lineage (GTDB taxonomy): Bacteria > Actinomycetota > Actinomycetes > Propionibacteriales > Propionibacteriaceae > Microlunatus. The sequence goes on along the minus strand of JBBQAB010000394.1, from coordinate 4,931 downwards.
AGATGCTGACCGCCTGCTCTCAACGGGGCGGGGTTGCCGGGGGCGGCGGCAGGCCGGGGTCCAGGACCCGGGCGTACGGCGCGTCGAACCACCCCTCGATGCCGGTCCGCCGCTCCACCCGGGACTCCTGGGCCAGGTCCCTCCCGCTCTCCAGCCACCAGGCACGTTCCCGGGAGCCCTCCCAGGCGCTGAGCGAGCCGGCGTCGGCGAAGCGGTAGAGCATGTACCAGACATCGGACTCCGCGCTCACCCGGACGAAGCCGGAGCCCAGGTAACCGGGCTGGCGGCTGGCGAGATCGGTCCCCGCCTGCGTCCAGATGGTGACCTCGGCGATCCGGCGGGGGTCGACCCGCCGCTCGATCGCCACGGTGATGGGCTCGGCAGTCATGGGCCCAGTGAAGTCCGGTCGGGTTGCGCCGCGGTTACACCCCTGGCCGTACGGGTCTCACCGACCGGCGGACAGCTCTTGTTACTCGTGAGTAATATGAGCCCACGGGTCCCAGCGCAGCCTTCCTGCGCCCCCTGCAGAAGGCGGGTCAGATGAAGATTGTCGTCCTGGTCAAGTACGTGCCGGACGCTACCGGTGAGCGCACTTTCGCCGCCGACGGCACCGTGGACCGCGAGGCGGTCGACGGGTTGCTGTCCGAGCTGGACGAGTACGCCCTGGAGCAGGCCCTGCTCATCGCCGACGCCGGCGACGACGTCGAGGTCGTGGCGTTGACCATGGGCCCCGAAGACGCCCGCGCCGCGATCAAGCGGTCGCTGCAGATGGGTGCCTCGGCCGGGCTGCACGTCGTGGACGACGCCGTCCACGGCACCGACGCGCTGGGCACCAGCACGGTGCTGGCCGCCGCGATCCGGCAGGCGGCACCCGACCTGGTCGTGTGCGGGATGGCCTCGACCGACGGCAGCATGGGCGTTCTTCCGGCCATGGTCGCCGAGCGGCTCGGCTGGCCGGCGGCCACCTTCGGGGCCTCGCTCGCGGTGACCGACACCACGGCCACCATCCGCCGTGACGCCGACACGGCCACCCTGACCGTGGAAGTCTCGCTGCCCGCCGTGGTCAGCGTCACCGACCAGTCGGGTGAGGCCCGCTACCCGTCCATGAAGGGCATCCTCGCGGCCAAGAAGAAGCCGGTGACGGTCTGGTCGCTGGCGGACCTAGGTCTGACGTCGGAGGACGTCGGCCTCGCCGCCGCCTGGACCAGCGTCCAGCAGACCTCACCGCGGCCGCCGAAGGCGGCGGGCCGGGTCGTGCGCGACGAGGACGGGGCCGGAGCCGACGCGCTGGCCCAGTTCCTCACCGCCGGCCACTACGTCTGAGCCTGGCCCGGCACCCCACCCCGTCCGCAGTGAAAGGAACCACCATGTCGCAGGTCCTCGTCCTCGCCGAGCACATCGCGGGCACGCCCACCGCTCCCACCCTCGAGCTGCTCACCCTGGCCCGGCGTCTGGGTGACCCGGTGGCCCTCGTCCTGGGCCCCGACGCGGCCAGCGCCGGGCCCGGACTCGCCGCGTACGGTGCTACCCGCGTGCTGTGCGTGGACGACCCGGCGCTGGAGGAGTTCCTCGTCGCGCCCAAGGCCGAGGTGCTGGCCCAGGTCGCCGGCACCCTCGACCTGGCCGCGGTGCTGCTGTCCTCCAGCGCCGAGGGCAAGGAGGTGGCTGGGCGGCTGGCGGTCAAGCTCGGTGCTGGTCTCATCACCGACGCCGTCGACATCCTCGACGACGGGACCACCCGGCAGTCGGTGTTCGCCGGGAGCTTCACCGTGGACTGTTCGGTGACCCACGGCCCGGCGGTCATCACGGTCAAACCGAACGCGGTCGCGCCCGAGGCGTGCGAGGCGTCCGGCACGGTCGAGCACGTCGCCCTCACTATCTCCGACGCAGCCAAGACCGCCCGGATCGTCAGCCGCGAGCCCAAGCAGGCCAGCGGCCGACCGGGGCTCAGCGAGGCCTCGGTCGTGGTCTCGGGCGGCCGGGGGACCGGGGGTGACTTCGCCGAGGTGGAGCAGCTCGCCGACGCCCTCGGGGCCGCTGTCGGGGCCTCGCGCGCAGCGGTGGACTCCGGCTGGTACCCGCACTCCTACCAGGTCGGTCAGACCGGCAAGACCGTCTCCCCGCAGCTCTACATTGCGGCCGGCATCTCCGGTGCCATCCAGCACCGGGCCGGGATGCAGACCTCGAAGGCGGTCCTGGTAGTCAACAAGGACGCCGAGGCACCCATCTTCGCCCTCGCCGACCTCGGTGTGGTCGGCGACCTGCACACGGTGCTGCCGGCCGTCACCGAGGCGCTCAAGGGTGGCCACTGACCCCGGTCGCGGCGGGCCATCCGTCGGGACGCGGGCCCTTCGTTGGTTGCGGCAGACTGGGAGCCGTGACCCGCAGCTATCTCGACCACGCCTCGACCACCCCCATGGTTGTTCCTGCGGTGGTCGCTCTCACCGCCGAGCTCACGCGGGTCGGCAACCCCTCCTCCCTGCACCGCTCGGGTCGCTCCGCGCGGCGGGTGGTGGAGGAGTGCCGCGAGGTCATCGCGGGCCGGCTCGGGGCGCGCCCGGCCGAGGTGATCTTCACCTCCGGCGGCACCGAAGCCGACAACCTGGCGCTGAAGGGGGCCTTCTGGTCCCGGCGGGATCCCGCCCGGCGCCAGGTCCTGACGTCGACCGTGGAGCACCACGCGGTCTCGGACTCCGTCGCGTGGCTGGCCCAGAGCGCGGGCGCTGAGTGGGTGCTGGCCGAGGTGGACCGTACGGGTCGGGTCCGCACCGAGGAGCTGGAGGTCTGCCTCACCACCCAGACCGCGGTGGTGTCGGTCATCTGGGGCAACAACGAGATCGGCACCCTGCAGCCCGTGGGTGAGGTGGCGGCCCGCGCCCGCGCCTGCGGAGCCGTCAGCCACAGCGACGCCGTCCAGGCTGTGGGCCACGTCGAGGTCAACTTCGCGGGCAGCGGTCTGGACCTGCTCAGCTTCACTGCCCACAAGCTGGGCGGACCCACGGGGGTGGGCGCCCTGCTGGCCCGGCGCGAGACCCCGCTCACCTCGGTCCTGCACGGCGGTGGCCAGGAGCGTGACGTCCGGTCCGGCACACTCGACGTCGCCGCTATCGCCGGGTTTGCCGCGGCGGTGGAGGTGGCCGTCAGCGGACGGGTGGCGGAGGAGGCGCGGCTCCGTACGCTGCGGGCCGACCTGGTGGCGGCCGTGCTGGGCGCGGTGCCCGACGCCGTCCTGCACGGCAGCCCCGACCCGGACCTGAGCCTCCCCGGCATCAGCAACATCGGCTTCCCGGGCTGCTCGGCGGACTCGGTCCTGATGCTGCTGGACGCCGCCGGGGTCGACTGCTCCACCGGGTCGGCCTGCTCGGCCGGGGTGTCCCAGCCCAGCCACGTCCTGATGGCCCTGGGCTGCAGCGAGGCCGAGGCGCGGTCGGCCCTGCGCTTCTCGCTGGGTCACAGCTCCTCGGGCGCGGATGTGCAGGCGCTGGCCGCCGCCCTGCCGCAGGCTGTGGAGCGGGCGCGGGCCGCGGCCGCGTACGCCTGAGATCCGGTCTGCGGTGATGCCCGGTTTGCCGGCGCGAGCTGCAAAACTGGGCGGACCCGGGAAACGGGGTCGACCTGTCACAGTCGGCCGACCAGGAAACGGGGCTGGCCGTGGAAAACTGGCCGGACCGGGCCGGTGCGGTCACCGGATCACGACGACGAGGGACAGGGTGGGGCCATGAAGGTGCTGGCGGCGATGTCGGGCGGGGTGGACTCCGCCGTGGCGACGGCCCGTGCGGTCGAGGCCGGTCACGACGTCACCGGGGTGCACCTGGCGCTGTCGAAGAACCCGCAGTCCTTTCGCAGCGGCGCCCGGGGCTGCTGCTCCAAGGAGGACGCCCACGACGCGCGGCGCGCGGCGGACGTGCTCGGCATCCCGTTCTACGTCTGGGACCTCTCCGACCGGTTCGCTGCCGACGTGGTGGACGACTTCGTCGCGGAGTACGCCGCCGGTCGCACCCCCAACCCCTGCCTGCGCTGCAACGAGAAGATCAAGTTCGCGGCCGTGCTGGACCGGGGGGTCGCGCTCGGGTTCGACGCCGTCTGCACCGGCCACTACGCCCAGCTCAGCCGGACCGAGACCGGTGTGGAGATGCGGCGGGCCACCGACCACGCCAAGGACCAGTCCTACGTGCTCGGGGTGTTGAGTCAAGCCCAGCTCGCCCGCTCCTTCTTCCCGCTCGGGCCGTCGCTGAAGAGCCAGGTGCGGGTGGAGGCCGAGCGGCGCGGGCTGATGGTGGCCGACAAGCCCGACAGCCACGACATCTGCTTCATCCCGGACGGTGACACGGCCAGCTTCCTGGAGCGCCGTCTGGGCAGCACCCCGGGCGACGTCGTGGACGAGACAGGGGACAAAGTGGGCGAGCACACCGGCTCCCACCGCTTCACCATCGGACAGCGCCGGGGGCTCCGGCTGGGGGTGCCCGCCGCCGACGGGCTGCCGCGCTACGTCCTCGACATCTCCCCGGTCACCAACACGGTGACGGTCGGTCCCCAGAGCGCGCTGGAGGTCCGGCGGATCCTCGGCACCCGCCCCACCTGGACCCAGACGCCGACCGCCGCGCTGTGGCGGGGCCTGGCCCAGGTGCGGGCCCACGGGACGGCCATGCCCGCCTCGGTGCGCCTGGACGGCGACACCCTCCGCGTGGAGCTCGACGAGCCGGCGACCGGCGTGGCCCCCGGACAGGCCGTGGTCGTCTACGACGGCCCCCGCGTGGTGGGTTCGGCCACCATCGCCTCGACCACCCCGTGAGCCCCCGTCCTCGCGTCTGCGGCTGCCCCGGCTGCCCCGGTCGGCCCGGTCGGCTTGTGGTCGGCGACCGCCGTTCCTGCTGGGGGACTCGGGCGTGAGCGAGATCAGCCCGGTCGTGGTCACCAACGTGGGCTCGTGG
>JBBQAB010000393.1:0-2394 GCA_038198385.1 Propionibacteriales bacterium | reverse complement strand
GGTGCGCGACGCGGGGTCGTCGGGGTTGCCGTCCGAGGCTACGGCGGGGGCGGTCTCCCCGTCCTGCGGCGAGGTCGGAGCGTCACCGCCCGGGGCGGCGGGGGTGGACGTGGTCCGGGGGTCGACGAAGGCGCGTCGGGCCCGATAGGTCTCGGACTCCTCGTCGGGCATGGGGCGCTGCTCCTCGCAGGTCGGGTGCGCCCCGCGGTCAGGCCACGGGGCAAAGAACTCCCAAACTTTACCCCGAGGCGGGCGTGTCCGGGCTCCGCCCGCGCCCGCCCTGGGTGAGCATGGTGGGGACATGCCCTCCCTGCTTTCTGCGCGCCGCTCGCCGGCCGAGGTGTCGCTGCACGCCACCACGCCGCGCTCCGAGCGGCCGTCCGGTGCCCCCCGTCTGGACCTGCCCCTGCCCCCGGGGTGGCTGCCTTCCGCGGTCGGGGCCGGGCTGGCCGGCGCGCTGCTCAGCTGGTTCGTCTGCGCCGGGCTGGCCGTGCTCGGCTGGGTCTCCGCCGGGGTCGGGTCCGTCTCCGCCGCCATGGGGGTGGGAACCCACCTCTGGCTGCTGGTGAACGGGATCAGTGCCCGGCTGGGCACCCTCCCGGTCACATTGGTCCCGTGGGGGGCGACCGCCCTCGTGGCCCTGGCCCTGGCGCGCGGCGCCGCGTACGCGGCCCGGCGGGTCCGGCCCGAGGAGACCACCGGCCCGGTCCCGCTCAGCGTGGTCGTCGTGGCGTCCTACCTGGTGCCCGTGCTGGTCACCGGCGTGCTGGCGGGCGAGCCCTGGCAGGCTCCGGCCCACTGGGCGGCGGTCATCGTGCCGCTCCTGGGCTCGTCTTTCGTTGCCGCGGCCCGGTCGCTGGGCGTCTCTCCCCTCGAGCGCTGGCCGGCCTGGCTGCGACTTCTGCCCCGGGCGGTTCTGGGTGCGCAGCTGACCCTGCTGGGGGGCGGGGCGGCCGTCCTGGTCACCGCCCTGCTGCTGCACCTCAACCGGGTCAGCGACCTCACCGCCGCCGTCGGCCCGGGTGTCGCCGGCGGGATCGCGCTGCTGCTGGTGCAGCTGGCGCTGGTCCCGAACGCCCTGGTGTGGGCCGGCTCGTACGCCCTCGGCCCGGGCTTCGCCCTCGGCGGCGGCTCCGTCGTCGCCCCGGCCGGCGCCCAGCTCGGGGTGCTCCCGGGTCTGCCGTTGCTGGGGGCCCTGCCGGGGGTCGGCCCGGGCAGCGTCACCCTGCTCTGGTGGCTCACCGTCGGCGTCCTGGCCGGGGCTGTCGCCGCCTTCTTGGTCGTGTCGGCCCGACCCCGGGCCCGCTTCGACGAGGCGAGCCTGGTCGGCGGGGTGGCCGGACTGCTCGCCGCGTTCGCCTTCGTCGCCCTGGCGTGGGCCTCCGGGGGCAACCTGGGGGTCGCCCGGCTGGTCGACCTGGGTCCGCGGCTGCTCCCGCTGCTGGTGATGGGCTGCGCCACCCTGGGCCTGGCGGGGGCCGTGACCGGTCTGGCGCTCGGCCTGCTCCGGCTGCACCGCTCCTGACCGTGGTGGGCCGCCGGTACGGGCCGGCCCCGCGCTCTCGATAGGCTGCACGTCGTGTCTGCTCCCGCCCGTCTGGTCGTGCTGGTCTCCGGCACCGGCACGTTGCTGCAGGCCCTGGTCGACGCGTGTGCCGATCCGGCGTACGGCGCGCAGATCGTGGCGGTCGGCGCCGACCGGCCCGGCATCGCCGGGTTGGAGCGCGCGGAGCGGGCTGGCATCGCGACCTTTGTCCGACCACTGGCTCCGGGGGCCAGCCGGGCCGACTGGGACCGCGACCTCGCGGCGACCGTGGCCGGCTACGCACCCGACCTCGTGGTCAGCGCCGGCTTCATGAAGCTGGTGGGGAAGCACTTCCTGGCCCGCTTCGGCGGTCGGATGATCAACACCCACCCCGCCCTGCTGCCGTCCTTCCCGGGCATGCACGGTCCCCGGGACGCCCTGGCCTACGGGGTCAAGGTCACCGGGGCGACCGTGTTCCTGGTCGACGCCGGAGTCGACACCGGCGTCATCCTCGACCAGAGGACGGTGCCGGTCCACGGTGACGACACCGTCGAGTCCCTGCACGAACGGATCAAGGTCGCCGAGCGCGACCTGCTCGTCAGCACCACCCACCGGCTCGCCACCTGGACCTGGCGCGTCGCCGACAGAAAGGTCCTGTGGCACCCATGAGCGCCGACTCCCGCCCGAAACAGCCCGACACCGAGGTCTCCCGGCCCCCGAACGACTCGGCTGGAGACGACCGCCGTCCGATCCGCCGGGCCCTGGTCTCGGTCTACGACAAGACCGGTCTGGCCGAGCTCGCCCAGGCCCTGGTCGAGTCCGGGGTGGAGATCGTCTCCACCGGCTCGACGGCGAAGACCATCTCCGGG
>JBBQAB010000392.1:0-7251 GCA_038198385.1 Propionibacteriales bacterium | reverse complement strand
GAAATCGTGATGAACGGCCCGACAACGAAAAGACCTACCCAACCGGTTCACGTCTCCTTGACGGCGACGAACACATCGCGGTGGATGGAGGAGTCCACCCGGTGCGCGAACTCCAGGTAGGGCCCAGCCAGGAGTGGGGTGAGACCCGCCTCGACGGCCAGGTCGGCCAGCCGTTCGCGGGTCAGCCCCAGGGTGTTCCAGGACAGTCCGAGGGCGCCTCCGCGCCGCAGCTGCCCGGCCCACACCGGGAGAGCCTCCCGCAGCAGCCCGATGGCCGAGCGGTCCCGCTGGCCCGAGACCCCGCGGACGTCGGTCTGGCTGCCGTGGACCACCCCGTACGGCGCGTCGGTGACCACGGCGTCGAACCTCCGACGGCCGAAGAGGGCCGCGGACTGCCGGGTGTCGCCCGAGAACACGGTCAGGCTCTGGGCGTGGGCGCCGTGCTCGGAGGTGACGCTGACGTCGAGCCGGCGGCCCAGGCTCCTGCCCTCCCGCCGGACCGGGGCGAGGTCGGCGGTGTGCTTCAGACGTTTGCGTCGGAAGTAGGTGCGCAGAAAGGCGGCGTACGCCTCGAGGGCCTTCAGGTCCCCCTCGACCCCGGCCACGTCGTGGCCGAGGATGAGCCCGGTGCTCAGGGTGGTCCCGCGCCCGGCCAGGGGGTCCAGCACGGCCAGCGGACCGTCTGCTGTCCGGAGGACTGAGGCGAGGGTCACGTTGAGCAGCAGCCGGGTGAACTGCTCGTTGGTCTTGCCCGGGTACTTCGGGATGCTGACCAGGTCGTCATCGAACCGGTCCCCGGACTCGACCGCGACCGGCTCGAGCTGGGAGCCCCGCCGCCGGTAGACCGCGAACCGGGCAGAGAGCCGGGCCAGGGCCGTGTGGTCGGCGACGCCCAGCTCGTCGAGGTGCAGCTCGAGGTAGGGCACTCCGGCGAGGGTGAGGGGCTCGACCCGGGCTCGGCCCCCGGTCAGCACGGCGAGCTCGGCGGCCACGAGTCGGTCGGCTCCGCCGGCGTACACCCGGTTGGCGCTCGGGGCGATCAGGACGAGGTGGCTCATCCCGGGTCGACCGGGGCCCACGGGCGCGGCGGGAGGTTGGTGAGCACCCCGGGCGCCTCCTGTCCGTGAGGCCCGAGGTCGGCCGTCACGGCCCGACCGGCTCCCCGGGCTGCCCCGGTGACCACGTAGCGCATGGGGCCAGCCTAGTGAGACCCGACCGACGGTGCGCCCCGGTGCGCCGACCCGACCTGGGTAGGGTCTCGACGCGTGAGGACCCGTGGGTGAGACCGAGTTGAGTCAGCCGTCGCCCGATGGCGGTGAGCGGCCCGGGCGCGCCGAGGCGCGGCTCGGTCGCCGGGGCGTCTCCTGGCTCGGGGTCGGCGTGGGCGGTGCTCTGGGCACCACCGTCCGGGCGGTCCTGACCCTGCGGCTGCCGGAGGTGGCCGGGCTGCCGGTGGCAACGGCCGCGGTCAACCTGGTCGGCGCCTTCGTGCTCGGGGTGCTGCTCGTGGGTCTGGCCCGGCGCGGTCCCGACCTGGGCGTCCGTCGGCTGCTGCGGCTCGGGCTCGGGACGGGCTTCTGCGGCGGGCTCACCACCTACAGCGCGTTGGCCTACGACACCGTGCGGCTGCTCGGGGCGGGTGCGATCGGCCGCGGTCTCGCGTACGCCCTCGGCACCCTGCTGCTGGGCGCCGTGGCCTCGTGGCTGGGCGTCCGGCTCGCCGCCCGCTCCGGGGGGCGGGCATGACGACCGTCCTGCTGCTGGCGCTGGCGCTGGCCGGGGGCCTGGGGTCGGTGGCCCGGTTCGTGCTCGACGGGGCGGTGCAGGCCCGTAACCGCTCCGACCTCCCGGTCGGGACGGTGGTGGTCAACCTGAGCGGCTCGTTCCTGCTCGGGCTCTTGGGCGGGCTGGCCCTCCGTGCGGTGGTGCCCGAGTCCTGGCACCTGGTGCTGGGGACCGGCTTCCTCGGCGGCTTCACGACCTTCAGTGCGGCGAGCGTGGCCACCGTGACCCTGGTCGAGGAGTCCCGGCCGCGCGCCGCACTGCTCACCGGACTGGGCATGCTGGTCGGTGCCGTGCTGCTCGCCGCCCTCGGCCTGGTCCTCGGGGGCGGTTGAGCCCCGGCCTCGGTGATGAAGGGTGGCCTGGGGGGAGGGTGGCCGGGAGTGGCCGGAAGGACAGACGGCCCGCGCCCCGCACCCGTAGGTGCGCGACGCGGGCCCAGGGCCGACCGGGCCCAGGGCCGACCGGGCTCAGGGCCGACCGGGCTCAGGGCCGACCGGGCTCAGTGGTGACCGGGCTCAGTGGTGACCGGGCTCAGGGCCGACCGGGCTCAGTGGTAGTTCTGGTCGATGGCCCGCTGGAAGCTGGCGCGGACCTCTTCCTCAGCCTCGTCGACCCCGGTCCAGGTCGCACCCTCGACCGACTTGCCGGGCTCGAGGTCCTTGTAGACGGTGAAGAAGTGCTCGATCTCGAGCAGCAGGTACTCCCGCACGTCGCTCTTGTCCCGCAGGTGGTCCCGCCGGTGGTCCGACGCCGGCACGCAGAGCACCTTGTCGTCGCCGCCGGCCTCGTCGGTCATCCGGAACATCGCGATGGCCCGGCACTTGATGAGGCAGCCCGGGAACGTGGGCTCGGACACCATCACCAGGGCGTCCAGCGGGTCGCCGTCCTGACCCAGGGTGCCCTCGATGAACCCGTAGTCAGCCGGGTAGGCGGTCGAGGTGAACAGCGTCCGGTCCAGCCGGATGCGACCACTGTCGTGGTCCACCTCGTACTTGTTCTTGTTGCCCTTGGGGATCTCGACCGTGACATCGAACGTCAGACCGCTCAGCGGTCGGGGCTCTCTCTCAGCGTTGGGGGCAGTCACGTGACCTCCTTAGAATGGGCCGCGATCTACGCGTGTGCGCTTCATTGGCCAGTTCGACCCTATCGGCAAGACAGGAGGTGGCCTACCTTGCCTCGTCCCCGCCTTCTCGCTCCCGTCCTGGTGGCGCTGCTGGTGGTGGGAGTGGTCACCGGCCTGGTCACCGGCGCCCTCGCCTCGGCCGCCACCGGCGGCCTCTACGCGACCGGTCTGTGGAGCCGTAACGGAGCCTCCACGATCGCGCCGGGGTTCTTCGACTCCCCGGCGCGCGCCGAGGCCACCCCCTCGGGTGTCGGCTCGACCGCCGCTGACCCGCTGCCCCCGGCGGTGCTCGTCCCCGCGACCGAGGGCGCGGCGCCCGACCCCGACAAGGTCCGTCGTCTCGTCACCGGGGTCAAGGTGCCCGGCGCGACCGGGACCTACGGCGCAGCCGTCCGCGACCTCGGCACCGGACGGCTGCTCTACTCCCACGACGCCGGCACCGGCCTGATCCCCGCCTCGACCATGAAGGTCCTGACCACGACGGCGGCCATGTCGCTGCTGGGCCCCGACCATCGCTTCAGCACCTCGGTGGTCGAGGGCGGCCCGGGCCAGATCGTCCTGGTGGGTGGCGGCGACCCCTACCTGAGCACGACCAGCTCAGCCTCGACCTACCCGCCGCGGGCCTCGGTCGCCGACCTGGCCCGCCGCACCGCCACGGTGCTGCACGCGAGCCGGACCACCTCGGTGACCCTGGGCTACGACGCCTCGCTGTTCACCGGGCCGGCCTGGAACGCGGCCTGGCCCGACACCTACCGCGACGTGGTCACCCCGGTCTCGGCGCTGTGGGTCGAGGAGGGTCGGACCGGGGGCAACCAGATCGGGCCTCGGACGGTCGCCCCGGCGCGGGACGCGGCCCGGGCCTTCGCCGCGGCCCTCAAGAAGCGCGGGGTGAAGGTGACCGCCGTGGCTCCGGCCACGGCGTCCAGGACCGCCGCCCGGGTGTCCGCGGTCCAGTCGATGCCCGTGGACCAGATCGTGTCCCAGGTCCTGCTGACCAGCGACAACGACGCGGCGGAGGTGCTCTTCCGGCACGCGGCCCTCGCCGGCGGCCGGGCTGGGTCGTTCGCGGACGGCGCCCGGGTCGTGACCCGCGAGCTCACCAGTCTCAAGGTCTGGGGCGCGGGGATGCGGATCACCGACGGGAGCGGCCTCGCCCGCCGGACCCGGGTCAGCGCGGACAGCCTTACCCGGGCGCTGCGGCTGGCCGCTGAGGACGACCATCCGGAGCTGCGCGGCGTCGTGAACGGTCTGCCGGTGGCCGGGGTCGAGGGCAGCCTGCGGGTCCGCTTCTTCGACGACACCTCGGCTGCAGGCCGGGGTGTGGTCCACGGCAAGACCGGCACCCTGACCAAGGTGCACTCGCTGGCCGGCGTGCTCCGCACCCGGGACGGCTCAGTCCTGGTCTTCGCCTTCCTCATCAACGAGCCTGAGAATGACTACGCTGCCACCGTCTGGCTGGACCGGGTCACGGCCGCGCTCAGCGGATGCGGCTGCCGCTGACGCGCCCAGGTTCTGCACCTACGCTTCGAGCATGACAACCTCCGTGGTCGACTGGGCGGTCGCCTTCTCCACCGCCACCAAGCTGGTCAAGCCGGGTCCCGACATCACCGCGGCCGGGGCCGCTGCGGCCGTGGCCGAGCTGCGGGAGTGTGCGATGCGGGCCGAGGCTTACGTCTCGGAGGTGACCGGTCTGCGGACAGCGGGCGGCACGGCTCCGGTCCTGGTCGTGGACCGGCCCCGCTGGATCGGGGCCAACCTCGACGGGTTCAAGCTCATCCTGGCTCCCCTCAACGACAAGGCGGCGGAGCGGTTCAGCGGCTCCAGCCCGCGCGCAGCCAGCCTCGGGGCCCGGGTGACCGGTGTCGAGGTCGGGGCCCTCGTGTCCTATCTCGCGCCCAAGGTGCTGGGTCAGTTCGACCCCTTCTATCCCGGTGACGTCGGCCCCGGGGCGGAGCCGGGGAGCGGCGGTTCCGGCGGTCGCCTGCTGCTGGTGGCGCCCAACATCGTCGCGGTCGAGCGGGAGCTGGGGGTGGTGCCCAGCGACTTCCGGCTGTGGGTCTGCCTGCACGAGGAGACCCACCGGGTCCAGTTCACCGCCGTGCCCTGGCTGCGTGGCTACGTCGCCGACCAGATCGGGGAGATCGTCGGCGCCGCCGACCTCGACGCCTCGGTGGTGGTGGACATGCTCCGTAACGCCGTGGGTCGGATCCTGGAGTCGCTGCGGACCAATGCCGAGCTCTCGGTGGTCGACCTCGTACAGACCCCGGCCCAGCGGGAGACCATCGACCGCATCACTGCGGTGATGAGCCTGCTCGAGGGCCACGCCGACGTGGTCATGGACGGCGTGGGACCCGAGGTGATCCCGACCGTGGCCCACATTCGGGAGCGGTTCACGGTCCGGCGTCAGGGCAAGGGGTTCGACAAGGTGATCCGCCGGCTGCTGGGGCTCGACGCCAAGATGCGGCAGTACCGCGACGGTGCGGCCTTCTGTCGGCACGTGATCGCCGCGGTCGGGATGGAGGGGCTGAACCGGGTCTGGACCTCGCCCGAGACCCTGCCCACCCGTTCCGAGATCACCGACCCCGCCCAGTGGCTCGCCCGGGTGCACCCGGACTCCACCGAGCTCTTCTGACCCGGTGGCCCGCCGGGAGCTCGGCCCCGCCTCGTTGGCTCTCGTGCAGGCGGTCCGAGCCGCCCTGACGACCGTGGACGAGACGCTCCTGACGGCCTGCTCCGGCGGGCCCGACTCGCTCGCCCTCGCCTGGGTGGCGCGCCACGTCGCCGCCCGGGACGGCCGGGGCCACGCCGCTGCCGTGGTTGACCACGGCCTGCAGGCCGGCTCGGACGCGGTGGCCCGGACGGCGGTCGAGCGGTTGCAGGCGATCGGATACGACGACGTGGAGCTGCTGAGGGTCGCCGTCGGGCTGGGGGAGGGCACCGGTCTGGAGGCGGCCGCCCGGGAGGTTCGCTACGAGGCTCTGCGGGAGGCGGCGCGGTCCCGAGGGGCGACGGTGCTGCTCGGCCACACCCTGGACGACCAGGCCGAGACCGTGCTGCTGGGTCTCGCCCGGGGGTCGGGCACCCGCTCGCTGGCGGGCATGGCGCCCCGCACCGGCTACCTGCTGCGGCCCCTGCTCGGGGTCCGGCGGGACGTCACCCGACAGGCCTGCGCGGAGCTGGGTCTCCCGACCTGGGCCGACCCGCACAACGAGGACCTGCGCTTTGCCCGCGTACGGGTCCGGCAGCGGGTGCTGCCCAGCCTGGAGGACGAGCTAGGCCCCGGCATCGCGCAGGCCCTGGCCCGGACGGCCGAGCTGGCCCGTGACGACGCGGACCTCCTCGACCGGCTGGCGGCGGAGGCGGACCCGGGCACCGACGATCTGGCGGTCGCCCTGCTGGCCGAGCTGCCGCGGCCGCTGCGACGGCGGCTGCTGCGCCGCTGGCTGGCCCGCCACGGGGCGCTTGACCACGGTCTGCGGCACGTGGCCGCGGTCGAGGGGCTGGTCACGGACTGGCACGGTCAGGGCCCGATCCAGCTGCCCGGTCTCGAGGTGGTCCGCCTGGACGGGCGCCTGCACTTGCGGCGGCCGGGCCACCACTGACGGCGCGGGCCTCACGCCGCGCCGGTATGGCAGGCTGAGGCCGTGGATGACACCCAGATCTCGGGCGACCTGACTCACGTCCTGTTCACCAAGGAGGAGGTCGCGGAGCGGATGACCGCGCTGGCGGCGGAGATCGACCGGGACTACGCCGACAAGGACCTCCTCCTGGTCGGGGTGCTGAACGGCGCCGTGATGGTGATGGCGGACCTGTCCCGCGCGCTGAAGATCCACTGCCGGATGGACTGGATGGCGGTGTCCTCCTACGGTTCGGGGACTCAGTCCTCCGGTGTCGTCCGCATCCTGAAGGACCTGAGCACCGACATCACCGGGGTGCACGTTCTGGTGGTGGAGGACATCATCGACACCGGTCTGACCCTGTCCTACCTGGTCAGCAACCTGCGCTCCCGGAGCCCCGCCAGCATCAATATCATGACCGCGTTCCGCAAGCCCGAGGCGGCGAAGAACGCCGTCGAGGTCGCCTACGTCGGCTTCGACATCCCGAACGAGTTCGTCGTCGGGTACGGCCTGGACTACGACGGCCACTACCGCAACCTGACCTCGGTGGGCACGCTCGCCAAGCACGTCTACAGCTGAGGCACGCCGGCCTCGGTGACCCGGCCGGGAGTGACCCGGCCGAGCGTGACCGGCCGAGAGTGAGTCGGTCCCGAGGGGTCGGGCCGGCTCGGTGGCGCGGGAATGAGGACCGACCCGGTAGGTTGAGGAGCGATCCCTGGTCAGGGG
>JBBQAB010000391.1:0-2867 GCA_038198385.1 Propionibacteriales bacterium | reverse complement strand
CTCCAGCGCCGGGTGATCGGCGCCGACCGGCTCAAGCAGGTCGGGCAGCAGGTTGAGGCACTCGGGCACCGCCCGCGCGTCGAGCGGGTATTCACCCGTCGTCGGTCGCATCGGACACCTGGGCGTGGGGGTGCAGGACCCGATCCAGGTTGGTGAGCCGTAGCACACTGCGGACCTGTTCTGTCGGCGCAGCGATCCGCAGGTCCCCGCCGCTCTGGCGGGCCGCCTTGAGCCCGCCGATGAGCGCGGCCAGGCCGGAGGAGTCGATGAAGCTCGTCCCGCTGAGCTCGACCACGATCTTCTCGTGGCCCTCGCCCAGCGTCTGGTCGATGAAGGACCGCAGGGCGGGCGCGGCCAGCATGTTGAGGCGCCCTTGGCAGCCGATCACCGCCACCGGCTCCCAGGACTGCGTGGTCTTGGTCAGCTCCATGGACGCTCCTGTCGGCGGGCGGTGGCGGGTGTTGTCCGGTCGCGCACGGTGCGTGCGATCACGTGGTTCCTTTCGTGCAGGAAGGTGGCTGGGGCGCGGCAGAGCCGTCGGCGAATGCGGGGTCCGGGGCGTCGG
This sequence comes from Propionibacteriales bacterium, assembly GCA_038198385.1. Classification (GTDB taxonomy): domain Bacteria; phylum Actinomycetota; class Actinomycetes; order Propionibacteriales; family Propionibacteriaceae; genus Microlunatus. The sequence continues at coordinate 2,302 of JBBQAB010000391.1, read as the reverse complement.
AGCCTCCGCGTCGTCCCGGTGGGCTCGTGGCGTGGTGGGTGACTCACGAGGCCGCGTCCCGACAGACGACGACCGCCGTCAGGTCGTCGGCCCTGGTGGCGGTCCCGTTCTTCAGCCGCAGGCGGTCGAGAACAGGGGCGACGGAGGAGGGTGACTCGGGCTCGCTGAGGGAGTCGACGGCGGCTCGGGTTGTCGCGGGGAACACGAGCGTCATCCTGGCTCCTTCGCGTGAGACGGCTGGCCGGTCGGCCGGACGCGCGAGTCGCCCCGGAGACTCATCGCCTACATCGTGGGCCGGGGTCTGGTCGTTACAGCCCGCCCCTGGGGCGCTCGGCGCAGCCGACTAGTCCGGGTGCGGCGCAGCCGACCGGTCCGGGCTCGGGGCCGACCGCACCCCGGCCGACGAGCTTGCCGCAGCACCCACGGCGGCTGACGGGGTGCGACACACTGAGGGCAGGGCCGCCCCGGGGGTGTGCGGCCGCGTCTCGGGGAGACCACGCGGTGTACGCACCGCAGGTCCCGGCTCTGTGCCGGGGCCGCCGACCGCAACTGGGGGCCAACGTGACCTCGAACCGCTCACTCGAGATCCCGGTCGCGGACCGGGACGACCCCGCCGACCCCGCCGATGGCCGACCGCTCGGCGACCCGATCGACGGTCACTCAGTCCACGGTGACCCGGCCGACGCTGACTCGGGGAACCCTGGCGGGCGGCTCGCTCTCGACCGCGATGACGGCGGCGAGGAGCCGGCGGAGGTCGGGCCGCCGATCGGGTGGCGCCTACGTCTCGTCCTCGTACGGACCCTGGCGGTGCTCACGGTGGCCCTAGGCGCCAACTACATCGTCTGGCGCTGGCTGTTCTCGGTGAACTGGGCCGCGTGGCCGTTGGCGGTCCCGCTGATCCTGGCTGAGACGTACAGCTTCGTGGATGGCTTCCTGTTCGGGTTCACGATGTGGCGCCTGCGGGAGCGGGGCAAGGCACCGCGGCCCCGGGCGGGGGCCACCGTCGATGTCTTCATCACGACCTACAACGAGGACGTCGAGATGGTGATGACGACGGCGCTCGCCGCGCAGGCCATCCAGCACCCGCACCTGACCTGGATCCTCGACGACGGCGCCCGGCCGGAGATGCAGCAGGCCGCCGAGGCCGCCGGCATCGGCTACCTCACGCGGAGCGACGACTGGAAGGACCGGCCGCGGCACGCGAAGGCCGGCAACCTCAACAACGCCCTGTTCATGACCTCCAGTGAGTTCCTGCTCATTCTGGACGCCGACCAGATCCCCCGACCCGACATTCTGAACCTGACCCTGGGTTGGTTCCGCGACGACCAGGTGGCGCTGGTCCAGACCCCGCAGTGGTTTACCAATGTGACGGACTCGGACCCGCTCGGCAGCCAGGCACCCCTCTTCTACGGGCCAATCCAGCAGGGCAAGGACGGCTGGAACGCCGCCTTCTTCTGCGGCTCAAACGCGGTCCTGCGCCGCGAGGCGCTGATGCAGATCGGTGTGGCCGGCTACGTCCGCGAGGTTGAGCGCGCCGTACGGGACACCCTGCGGGCCGCCGACCGCATCCTCAAGACGGTGCACCGGGCCGCCGACGAGCACGGTCCCGAGGTGGGTGCGGCCCTGCTGGAGCTCCGGGCGGCGGTCCGGGCCGCCCGCACCGAGCTCGCGGGCGGGGACGCGGTCAGCGAGGTCACCTGGCGGTTCCAGCAGCGGGCCCGGGCGGCGTCCCGGCTGACCGTGTCGGCCGACCTCGCGGCTCTGACCGCCGACCTGGAGGCGATCGGCGGGATGGCCGTCCGCACCGAACCGGGATCGGGCCTGCCCGAGATCGACGAGAAGGCTCTGGCCGCCCTGACGGCCCGGGGTGCCTCGCCGTTGGAGGCACTCGTCCAGGTGCAGGAGATCGTGACGGCCATCGACGTGGACCGCGCGATGGAGGCCCAGGCCGTGATGCCCATGGCGACCATCTCGGTGACCGAGGACATGGCCACGGCCATGCGGCTGCACGCCGGGGGCTGGCGCACCGTCTACCACCACGAGGTGCTGGCCCACGGGCTCGCTCCCGAGGACCTGGCCACCATGCTGCACCAGCGGCTGCGCTGGTCCCAGGGGACGCTGCAGGTCCTGCTGCGGGAGAACCCGCTGACCCAGCGGGGCCTGTCCCTGCCGCAGCGGATGATGTACCTCGCCACCATGTGGAGCTACCTGTCCGGGTTCGCCGCTGTCGTCTACATCGCCGCCCCCATCGTCTACATGCTGATCGGCACCAGCCCGGTGGTCAGCTTCGGCAGCACCTTCT
>JBBQAB010000390.1:0-9174 GCA_038198385.1 Propionibacteriales bacterium | reverse complement strand
TGATGTTGTCGCCCCACAGCAGGTTCAATCGCCAACAGCCAGGGCTAGGCAGATCAATACTGGATTGCCCGCCGCCGAAGCCGACGTCACGTTCGACGACAGGCCCTGAACCATCTAGCTGCGCGCGGATGTGAAGTCGGCCCGACTGTGACTCTCGGGCAACCCACAAGATCTTGTTCTCTCGCGAAGGACGAGGCGGAGACGTCAAGGGGTAACCAAAGACAACGCCAACGACTGCACCGCCCAGGCCCTCGACGTGTCGAAACGACGAGCCAATCGCCGCTGAAGCCGTCTCGTGCCCAGGAAGGAAGCGGGCCAGTCCGGACGCTACTGGCGCAGTCGACGCCCGGTAGTTGTATCGACACCAATGGCGCGTCCGGCTGAGGTCCAGGAACCGGCCTCGCAGTACAACTGCACAGCGCCACACTGAGCAGGGCGGTAGCCACAACGCCGCGAAGCAACCTGTCCACTCGTACCTGCACCACCTCAGTCTGCTCGTCCTGACCCCGTCAGAGTCTCACCGCCACCCGACCGACAACGGGTGGCGCCCTAGGAACCGGTTACTGCGCAGACGTGGCGCCACAGGGGAAGGTTCAGTGGAATACAGACGGCGCGCTGGCGGTGAGCAAGGTAGGCAGCCAACGGTAGTAACCGGGGTCGGCGAGCCGCAGTCTTGGAAGGTCGTCAGCAGTGAACCACCCGAGGGCGTCGTGCTCGTCCGGGGCAGCGTTCGTTGGTCGCCCCGCCCAACCTGTGACGAGGAAGGCATGCGGTACGAGAGCAGGATCGGTCAGGTCGAGATCAAGGAGTTGAAGTTGCGACACCTCAACCGCGATCTCTTCGCGGCACTCTCGCCTGACCGCCTGCTCAGGCGACTCACCTACCTCGATGTGCCCGCCGACCAGATCCCAGCAGTCTGGATACCAGCGCCGTGCCGGATGCCTGAAGCGCCCTGAGTTTGTTGGAGACTCCTGACCTTGGAAACGAGGATGGTGTCATGGCAACAAGTCAGGGATCTGGGAGGCCGACGTCACGTCGGTACTCACCGGAGGAGAAGGGCGCTGCGGTCCGGATGGTGCGGACGTTGCGAGCGGAGTTGGGGACTGAGCACGGCACGGTGCAGCGGGTCGCGTCGCAGCTCGGATACGGCGTGGAGTCGGTCCGGTCGTGGGTCAAGCAGGCCGACGTCGACGACGGCCACGTCGCCGGGGTGAGCACGGCCGAAGAGCGCCGGGTGAGAGAGCTGGAGCAGGAGGTTCGGGAGCTTCGTCGGGCCAACGAGATCTTGAAGCGAGCGGCGAGTTTCTTCGGGGCGGAGCTCGACCGCCAACATCGGAAATAGTCGCGTTCATCGACGCGAACAAGAACGACGTCGTCGATGGTCGCCCGCTCGGAGTCGAGCCCATCTGTGTGCTGTTGCAGGTGGCTCCGAGCACGTATTACGCCGCCAGGGACCGTGCCCCGTCCGCGCGGACGCTCAGCGACGCGGTCGTGACCCCGCAGCTGGTCACACTGTGGAAGGCCAACTACAGCGTCTACGGGGTCCGCAAGCTCTGGAAGGCCGCGAGCCGGGCCGGGCTCGACATCGGCCGGGACCAGACCGGCCGGCTGATGCGGTCGGCAGGGATCGAGGGTGCGACCCGGACCAAGCGAGTCATGACGACCAGACCCGATCCTGGTGCGGCGAGGCATCCGGACCTGGTGAAACGGGAGTTCACCGCAGCAGCGCCGAACCGGCTCTGGGTGACCGATCTGACCTTCGTCGCCACGTGGGCCGGTGTGGCCTACGTGTGCTTCATCATCGACGTATTCAGCCGGATGATCGTCGGTTGGAGGTGCGCTAGTCACATGCGCACTGAGATGGTCCTCGACGCGATCGAGATGGCCCGATGGAGCCGTGGCACCCATCACGAGGATCTGCGCTGTCACAGCGATGCGGGCAGTCAATTCACCTCGATTCGCTACGGAGAACGTCTCGCCGAGATCGGCGCCACACCGTCGATCGGGACCGTCGGCGACAGCTACGACACTCAGTCCATGATGGTTCCGGATGGCGGTTCGTGAGCCTGACCCGAGGTACGACTGGCGGTCAGAGCTAACGGCCTGACCCGGCTTACGACTGGCGGCTCCGGGCCTGCCAACGCGTTGATCTGTCGGCCTATCGAACTGCCATCCACACCATGACCGTCGGCGTCTGCTCGTGACCCAATAGGGGCCTTGCTCCAGCACCTTGAGTGTCCTGTCCGACCTGCTGCCGACTCGTCCCCAGCACGACCAATCGAGAGGCCACTACATGCCTACCCACGTCGAACTCAGCAGCGTCATAGGAATCGACACCCACAAGCTGACCCACGTCGCTGCGATCATCGACGGACTCGGCCGCATGCAGGGCACGTTCACCTTCGCCGCCACCGATGCCGGCACAGCTGCACTCCTCGCCTGGACCACAGCACACGGCTCACCACGAACCGCCGGGGTCGAGGGCACCGGTAGCTACGGCTACCAGCTCACCCGCGCCCTCCAGGTCGCAGGTGTCACGGTGTTCGAGGTCAACCGGCCAGACAGGGCGAACCGTCGCCGTAAGGGCAAGAGCGACCCCGTCGACGCGGAGGCAGCCGCACGGGCTGTCCTGGCCGGACAGGCCACCGCTATCCCGAAGAACCGTGAAGGAGCCGTCGAATCCCTGCGTGCGTTGACAATCGCACGCAACAGCGCCGTCAAGGCCACCACCACCGCCAGCAACCAGATGAAGGCAATCCTGGTCGGCGCCGACCAAGAGCTCCGGGACGCGATGAAAGTCCAAAGCCTGCTCCAGCTCGCGGCCCGCGCCAGCAACCTTGCACCCCTCGACGGTCAGCACCTTGCCCTGGTCAGCCTCGGACGGCGTTGGCTCCAGCTCCACGCCGAGATCCTCGAGCTCGACACGATGATCCGGACCATCGTGCGGGCCACCGCACCCGCCCTCCTAGCCCGTCCCGGTATCGGCATCCACAGCGCCGCGCAGCTGCTCCTGACCGCCGGCGGCAACCCCGAACGCCTCCGCAACGACGCCGCGTTCGCCGCGCTGTGCGGTGTCAGCCCTGTCCAGGCCAGCAGCGGCCAAACCCACCGCCACCGGCTGAGCCGCGGCGGCGACCGCGCCGCGAACAACGCCCTCTGGACCATCGCGAACAACCGCCTGATCCACGACAACCGAACCCGCGAATACGCAGCCCGACGCAAGACGACCGGCGACAGCCGCAACGACACCCTCCGCGTCCTGAAGCGCTACATCGCCCGGGAAACCTTCACCCTCATCCGCGATGCTCTGCACCACCAGAACGCTCTAACCGCGGCTGCTTGACATAGGGGCCTCAACGCGCTGGCCGAGACGGTCAACGGGTACTACAAGACCGAACTCGTCCGCGGACCGGCTCGCCCCGGACCGTGGCGAACGGTCGAAGACCTCGAGCTCGCGACCCTCGGCTGGGTGCATTGGCACAACACCCAGCGCCTCCACGGCTACCTCGGCGACGTCCCGCCCGTCGAGTTCGAGCAGACGTTCTATGCTGACCGAACCGACCACGCACAGCTGGTGGGAATCAAATAGCGCGAGTCTCCATCAGACCCAGGGCGCTTCAATCTCCTTCGGGGACGTGGTGAACGCGACGATGTCGGCCCGGGCGGTGTCGAGGTGGACGGCTACCGCGGGGAGCTTCGGCCAGCGCGTCGAGGATCCGGTCGAACTGGGCGTGGACCGAGGGTTCGTCGGGCTGGTCATAGACGGAGTGCAGCAACGCCTTCACCCACGGCCAGGACGACTTCGGCGTCGCCGACAACGGTGCCGCACCCACTACGCCGGCTCGTCGAGGCGTTGGCTCCGATGCTCGGGGTGCGAAGCCTCGATCGGCGTGCGGTTCGCCCGCGGGCCTGGTCGCTGGACCTGCCCGGGCTGGCCTAGGTCGTGCTGGACCTTGCGTGGACCAGGATTGGGCCCAGCTGGTGGATGCAGGGGAAGCCTCTGGGGGCCGCGTAGGGGGGTGGCGACCAGCACCCTCGAGCGCATGCGCTGTATCGTCTTGTGGCGGAGGCAAAGATGACCCTGCAGGAGGCCCTCGCCCTCGTCGCGTCTCAGCGCGTTGGTGTGCTTGTCACGCTGCGCCGCGACGGCCGGCCTCAGACGAGCAACGTTGTCTACGCCGTGCAGGGCGATCAACTTCGTATATCAGTCACGGAGGATCGCGCCAAGACCCGCAACCTGCGACGTGACCCCCGCGCCGTCCTGCACGTCAGCACACCAGACCATGCGTCATGGGCGGCAGTGGACGGCACCGTGACAATTTCGCCCACCACCACGGTGCCCGGGGACGATACCGGCAAAGCGCTTGGCGAGCTTTACACCGCCATCGCCGGGCAGGCGCACCCCGACTGGTCGGAGTACTACCGCGCGATGGTCCAGGAAAGCAGGCTGCTCGTCACGCTCACAGTCACCTCCGGCTACGGCGGCGGGGCCGGCTGAGGAAGTCCCGTCATGCTGTCAGCGACGTGAGTCTGACACGGCAACGACCACATCCCGTGCCGAGTGCGCCCCGTTCGGTGGTGCCTCCGGGAAGGTCCCGGACGGCTGACCGCCGAGGCGCACGGGTGCGTGCCTGCGGGTCTCGTTGAGGGACGGCCATCCTGGGAGCGCGTTCCCGAAGCGGCCCCGTGTCCGCGCACTACCTCATCTGTCGTTCTCCGTGCGACCTGAGGTGCATGATCCACCGAGAGCTAGGACAGGATGGCGCGTGCGCCGGCTTCTCCTGGCCACGTTCGCCGCTGCACTGGTGGAGTCTTGGCCCTTCTCGGCGCCGGAACCACGTCCGCGGCCACCCCTTCTGTTGGTGAAACTCGCGTCGGGGCCTCTACGGTCACCGCCCAGGCTGTCGTCGGCCCGCACGAGTCCATCGTCGCTGGTCAGGGGGCAACGCGCCTCCGCAGGCCGAAACGGCGGTGGCTGCCGGTGCTGCCGCAAAGACCGAAGCAGGTGCAGTCCGCGCCTGCGAAGGCGGACTGTGCGGGATCCCGGGTAAGACCTGCTTCGTCGCGGGCACGCTCGTAGGAACCGAGCGCGGCAACACCCCGATCAAGGATATCAAGGTCGGGGACAAGGTCTGGTCTCGCAACCTCACCGCCGGCAAGGACGAGCTCCAGCTGGTCGTGAAGACCTACGTCCGGCATGCCGAGGCCCTGTTGAAGCTGACCGTGGCCGGCTCGGCGTTGACCACCACCGCCGATCACCCGTTCATGGTCAGAGACCCGCGGTTGGGTCAAAGCCGGCGACCTCAAGCCCGGCGATGTCTTGTTCACCCCCACCGGCTCGACCACCCCGCCCAAGTTCGTAGAGCCGGGTTGCGTGGGTGGCCAAGGGGGCACGATCTGGTCGCGGGTCGGCGGCTGGCCCGGGCCGTCGACGACCTGACCGAGCTGCTGGACGCGACCCGGCAGATCGCCGTCCAGACGCGGCAGCGGATCGCCGGCACCATGCCGGACGGGGCGACCCGCAGGGTCAGCCTGCACGACCCCGACGCCCGACCGATCGCGAAAGGCCGGCTCGGGAAGCCGGTCGAGTCGGCCACAAAGCCCAGGTGCGACAACGATGACGGTGTGGTCCTTGACCACACCGTCGAACCCGGCACCCAACGACTCACCCGCCGTCGAGCGGGTCATCAAACGGACCGGTCGCAAACCACGCACGGGTGACCGCGGACCGCGGCTACGGCGAAGCCGCCGTCGACCACGTCCTCCACGACCTCGGCATCCACCACGTCGTGATCCCCCGCAAAGGCAAACCCAGCAAAGCCCGGCAGCAAGTCGAACACCGACGAGCGTTCCGACGACACGTGAAATGGCGCACCGGCTGCGAAGGCCGGATCAACACCCTGAAACGCGGCTACGGCTGAGACCGCGGACGGATCGACAGCACCGAAGGAACCAAGATTTGTCGGACAAGGAATCCTCACCCACAACCTCATCAAAATCGCCAACCTCACCGCCTGAAAGCGTCCGAAGGAAGACCTCCGCCCCCGCACCAGCCGGACCACCAAACCGGCACCTCCCCAGCGACGGCGTCCTTCAGGTCGAAGTAGCTAGCGCTTGAGCGGCGCTCATTGCCTCCGGCCCTGCGGTGGTGTCGGGGCCCCACCGACGTCGGCTTGCTATGCCTGGCCGACCTTCGCGGGCGGTTATTGCGGTGGAAGGCCAAGCGTCTCGCGGACCAGGTTTTCCAGCCGGTCGGCCCGGTCGTGGTTGCCGATGTAGCCGGTGAGGAACGCCGCAGCGTACTGCCCCACCTCGCTCCACCGGCCGAAACTCCCGCCGAGGCCGCCCATCCCGTAGCCGTCGGCGTCCAAGGTGACGCCGAATCCCCATTCCCGTCCCCGCCCATGACCAGTTCCGGGGCGACCCCGCGTCCGCGTCAGCTCGGTGGCGAGAGCCGGGCTGAGTAGGCCTCCCTGCGCGAGGGCCACGTAGAACCCGGCCACGGCACGCGCGGTGCCGTGCCCGTTGACAGCCGGCACCTCGGCACGGCGCCACGGCTCGCCGTTGACGACACCAGCTTCTTGAGTGCCTGGCGGGTTCGCGATGGCGCGGTGAAACAACCCCGGGGCGCCCTGCTGGAGGGCCCGAAATGCAGCATCGAACCCGGTCAGGTCAGCGACTCTGGTCAGCTCGGCATCACCTAGGCCGATATGGAAGTCCAGGTGGTGGGGACCACAGATTTCGTCGCGAAGGAACCGTCCTATCGAACGGCCGTCGACATGCCTAACCACCTGCCCCAGTAGGTGGCCGTAGAAGAGCGCCGACTCACCCTGCGGACAGAGCCCCGGAGTCCAGGTCGGTTCCTGGCGTGCGAGCAGTGCGCACATCAGTTCCCAGTCATAGAACGCCTCCTCTGGCGCTTCCGCCTCGAGGACGACAACTCCCGCGCGGTGGGACAGAACGTCGCGGACCGATGCTTTGGCCTACAGCTGCGGCCAGTAGCGCTGCATCGGAGCGTCGAGTTCGACCAATCCCCGGTTGACCAGCGTGAGCACACACATAGCGGCGCTGGCTTCGTCACCGAGTAGGGCATCACCAACGTGTCGCGCTGCCAGGGCCGCGTGTTTCCGGCGTCGGTGTAGCCGCCCCAAAGCTCAACAACCCACGTGCCGCCGTGCCACACCGCGAACGCGGCGCCCGTCCCCGGCTGAGCACCAACGACGTCGGCGAACACCCGCCGAACTTGTGAGAACGACCTATCCACCGAACCGCAGATCTCCACGCCCCAACTCCTCCGGGGTGTCCGATGATGGTCCCCATCAGGGTGGTCCTTGTCTGGGGTAAGTGCAGCAGGGTCTGAGGTAGGTGCAGCAGGGAGAAAGCCGGAACGGCAGAGGTCCGTGGGACCCGCCGGAAGGTCGGTCTGGGCGGCGTCCGTGGCTGGGCCGCGCGGCCCGGGGGTCAGGTGTGTGACCTGGCCCCCGGTCTTGGTTGCGGGTGCTCGGCTTAGAGGCCGAGCGTGCCGGCGATGCCGCCGCGGCCGCCACCGCCCAGGAGGTCCCCGATGTTGATGCCGAGCTTGTCGAGGATGCTGGCGTGCTGGTTGGTGTCGACCTGGTCGGGAAGCTCCGCGTCGGCCTGGGTGACCTGGTCGTGCTTTCCGCGTCCCTGGAGCATGGTGAGGATCTGTTGCTTGTCGATCTGCATGGTCTGTCCTGTTCTCAGCGAGTCTGAGGTCGGGGGGTTTCTGCTTAGTGTTGGTCGGTGCCGAGGGTGGCATGGTCGATACGGCGGTGGTACCGCATGCCAGCCAGGCCGCCGAGGATGGCGCCGACCAGGGCAAGGATGATGACGGCGATGGCGCTGATGATGGCGCCGGTGGTGAGGTCGTTGCCGTTGACGGGGAGGGCGGGGAGGCCGTTGAGGTTGCTGAGCACGTTGAAGCGGTCACCGGCGATGAGGCCGAGGACGGCGACGACGACGGCGATGATGATCGCCCAGAGCCAGACGCCGAGGCCCTGCTTGAGGCCGTTGAAGCGGGCCATCCGGCCAGCGACGTAGCCGCCGCAGTAGTAGGCGATGAGGATGACGACGAGCAGGACGATGCCGCTGACCAGCCCGACGGTCTGGGCGTTGTTGCTGGCCTGTCCGGGGGTGAAGCCCTGACTGGAGCCGACGCCGGCCCCGACCGCGGTCAGCAGCCCGGTCAGCAGGACGGCGGTGCCGGTGGCGGTTAGCCAGCCGAAGAAGCAGGCGCCGAACTTCATACCGCCGAAGCGGTCGTTCTGCTCGGCCACGAGGTCGTGGCTGCCGGGCTGGTGGACCTCGGACCGGCGGGGGTCTCGGCCTGCGTCCGTGGTGTCGGGTTGGTCGTTTTGACTACGGGGTGGGTTGACTGCGCTACTCATAGGTCCCTCGAGATGGTGGTGGGTCGTGCATGCGAAACGGTGGAACAGTCGGACCCGGTGCCGGCCCGCCTCTGCCTAGCAGGAGGCGGACCGGGCCGAGGAGTACCGGTGCCGTGGGAGTGGAACGGTCCTCACAGGCTGTTGGCTCAGCGCTTACCGGTGGTGGGGTCGTCCATCTCGACCTGCTCCTTGCGGACCTCGTCGGAGACGGTGCTCTGCTCGGTGACGGTCTCGGTGCCGAGCTTGACCCGCTCGACTGCGACGACGTCCTTCTCCACGACGGGCACCTCTTCGTGGAGGGTGACCTCGTGCTCCTCCTCGCTGATCGCGGGGCCGGAGGTGGCGTCGCCGTTGTTGGCGTCGGTGATCGGTTCGCGTTCGAGGGTGACCTCCTCGTGGCGGACCGGAACAGTCTGGGTGACCTGCTCGGTGCTGACGTACTTCCGCAGCCGCGCCCGCCCGGCCTCACGGCTGGCCACGCCGACCTTCAGTTGCTCCTCCGAGCGGGTCATGGCGTCGTCGGTGGTCGGACCGGACCGGTCCTGGCCGACGGTCTCGTGCGAACGGTCCGGGCGGTCATCACCCATCTCAGACGGGTCATCGGCGTCGGAGGCAACGTCGCCGCCCGTGCTGGTGTGCTCAGTGCCGGTGTGCTCGGTGTTGGTGTTGTCGGTGCCGGTGGAGGGGCGGCCGTCTTGGCTGGTGAGGCCGTAGTAGCGGTAGAGCTCGTCCTCCTCGGCGGGGGAGAGGTCGCCGTCGGCGTCGA
>JBBQAB010000389.1:0-4403 GCA_038198385.1 Propionibacteriales bacterium | reverse complement strand
GCCGCGGTGAGCTCGGTGGCTCCGACCCCGGCCGAGCTCACCGGTCCGGCCACCCCCGTCTCACCCTTCCCCGCCTTGACCGAGGCGATGGCCGAGCTCCGCCTGATGACCGGAGCGCCGCGCGACCGGGAGGCGGACCGGGAGCGGCGTCGGGAGGCGTACATGCGTCAGACGATCCGGGCCGCTCTGAAGCGCGGACGAACGCGGGTCGCCGTGGTGTGCGGGGCCTGGCACGCGCCGGTACTCACCTGGCCCCTGCCCCCCGCGGTCGTCGACGCCCGGATCCTGCGAGGGACGCCCAAGCGCAAGGTCGCGCTCACCTGGGTGCCGTGGACCCATCAGCGGCTCGCCGCCGCCACGGGCTACGGCGCCGGGGTGACCTCCCCGGGTTGGTACCACCACCTGTGGACCGCCCCGGACCAGCCCGTCGTCCGGTGGCTGACCGCCGTCGCCCACGCGCTGCGGGCCCGGGACCTGCCCGTCTCCAGTGCCCACGTCATCGAGGCGGTCCGGCTGGCCGAGACCCTGGCCTCGCTGCGGGACCGTCCGATGGCCGGGCTGGCCGAGGTCACCGAGGCCACCCGGGCCGTCCTGTGCGAGGGCGACGACCTGGCCGTCCGCTACGTCACCGACCATCTCGTCGTGGGCCAGGCCCTGGGGTCGGTGGCCGACGGGGTGCCGACCGTGCCGCTGGACGCGGACCTGCAGCGGCTGTCCCGCACCCTGCGGCTCAAACGGGAGGTGAGGCTGCGGGTCCACGATCTCGACCTGCGCACGCCGATGGACCAGGCCCGGTCGCGCCTCTTCCACCGGCTCCGGCTGCTCGACCTCAGTTGGGTGGTGCCGGGGGAGAGCGCTGTGACCAGCCAGGGCACCTTCCGGGAGGTCTGGGAGTCGCAGTGGCAGCCCGACTATGCCGTCGCTCTGGTCGAGGCTGCGGTCTGGGGCACCACGGTCGAGTCAGCTGCCGCAGCCCGGGTGGCCGCGGTCCAGCGGGAGGGGTCGCTGCTCGAGCTCACCCGCACCGTCGAACGGTGCCTGCTCGCCGACCTGCCCGGGGCGTTGACCGACCTGTTGCGCACGTTGGAGGCCAAGGCGGCCCTCGACGCCGATGTGGTGCACCTGATGGACGCCCTGCCCGCCCTCGCCCGGGCCGAGCGCTACGGCGACGTCCGGGGCACCGACACCACCATCCTGCGCGCGGTGGCTGAGGTGCTGGTGCTCCGGATCTGCGCGGGTCTCACCCTGGCGGTGGTCGGGGGGGGGGAGGACGACGCCCTGGAGATGCGTCGTCGGATCGACGGGGTCAGTGCCGCCGTCGGTCTGCTGGAGGCCCGGGGGGCGCGGACGGACGACCGTGACCTGCGGTCGCGGTGGCTGGCCACGTGCCGCGCCACGGCGGACCGGGCGGACCTGCACGGGCTGCTGAGCGGTCGGCTGGTGCGGCTGCTGGCCGACGCCGAGCAGCTCGAGGACGTCCCGCGCCGCTTCGGCCGGGCGTTGTCGCACGGGGTTCCGGCCGCCCTCAAAGCCGCCTGGGTGGAAGGCTTCTTCTCTGACGGCGCGACCCTGCTGATCCACGACACCGAGCTCCGCGACCTGTTGGACGCCTGGGTGGCTGGGCTGGCCGACGACGAGTTCGCCGACGTGCTCCCCCTGGTCCGTCGCACTTTCGGGACCTTCAGCCCGGCCGAGCGGCGGGCCCTGGGCGGCCGGTTGGCCGGGCGTCGGCCACCCCCCGCTTCGCCGCCGCCGGTTGCCTCGTCGCCTCCGGTCGCTCCGGTCCCGCCGGCCGAGGATGACCTCCCCGCCCTGCGGACGGTCGACCTGCTCCTGGGGTGGCGGGGATGACCGAGCTCACTGCTCCCGAGCCGGCCGACCCCGCCGCCGTCGACCCCGCCGCCGTCGACCACGCCGCCGACGACCGGCGTCGCCGGTGGCGCCTGCTGCTGGGTGAGGCGGCCCGGGAGGAGCTCGGGGAGCCCGGCAGCCGCGAGGAGGCCGAGATGGACGGGGCTCTGGCCGCGCTCTACGACGCCGACTCCGAGAGTGGGCCGGGGCTACGGCGTAGGCGGGGAGGGTTGGGCTCGTCCGCGCCACGGGTCGCCCGTTGGCTGGGGGACATCCGCACCTACTTCCCGACCAGCGTGGTTCAGGTGATGCAGCGCGACGCGATCGAGCGCCTCGACCTCACCTCGATGCTGCTGGAGCCGGAGCTGCTCGACTCCGTCCAGCCCGACGTGCACCTCGTGGCCACCCTGGTCAGCCTCAACCAGGTCATGCCCGAGACGACGCGGCGGACGGCGGCCCTGGTGGTGGCCAAGGTCGTCGCCGACATCGAACGCCGGATCGCCGAGAAGACCCGGGCCGCGGTCCAGGGGGCGCTCAACCGGGCCAACCGGACGCGTCGGCCGCGGCTGGCCGACATCGACTGGAACGCGACCATCCACCGCAACCTGCACACCTACCTGCCCGAGCAGCAGACCATCGTGCCCGAGCGTCTCGTGGGGTACGCGCGCAGCTCGCCCTCGGTGGCCCGGGAGGTGGTGGTCGCTGTCGACCAGTCCGGCTCGATGGCGGAGTCGCTGGTCTTCGCGGCGGTCTTCGGAGCCACGCTGGCTTCCATCCGGTCCGTCCGGACCTCGCTGGTGGTCTTCGACACCGACGTGGTCGACCTCAGCGATCGGCTCGGCGACCCGGTCGACCTGCTCTTCGGCTGCCAGCTCGGCGGCGGCACCGACATCAACCGGGCCCTGGGCTACTGCGCCAGGCTCATCACCCGGCCGGGCGAGACGATCCTCATCCTGATCTCGGACCTCTTCGAGGGCGGCGTGGCGGAGGAGATGCTCCGGCGGGTGGCGTCGCTACGCCGAGACGGGGTCACGGTGGTCGTGCTGCTGGCCCTGGCCGACACCGGCGCGCCGTCCTACGACCACGACAACGCGGCCGCCCTGGCCGCCCTCGGTGTCCCGGCCTTCGCGTGCACCCCGGACCGCTTCCCCGAGCTGCTGGCGGTGGCGCTGGGGCAGGGCGACATCGGCTTGTGGGTGTCGCGGACCCGTGAGGAGGACGGGATTCCGGCCGGGGGCGCTCCCGCCTCGTGACCACGCGTACGGTCGCCTGCCCGACGCCCCCCGCCGTGCCCGCGGACGTCCGTGGACCGCCCCGCCCTTCGTGAGAGGATCGCACTCGTGAGCGCCGTCCCGTCAGTGTCCTACTCCATCACCGTCCGCCTCGAGGTCCCGGCCGGCGGTGCGGCGGTGAGCCAGCTGACCACCGCCGTCGAGGAGGCCGGTGGCGCTATCACCGCCCTCGACGTCACCGCGTCCGGTCACGAGCGGCTGCAGATCGACGTGACCTGCGCGGCTCGCGACACCGACCACGCCGACCTCCTGGTCGAGGCGATGCGGGCGGTCAGCGGCGTGGTGATCGGCAAGGTCAGCGACCGGACCTTCCTGATGCACCTCGGCGGCAAGATCGAGATGAACTCCAAGCACCCGATCCGCAACCGCGACGACCTGTCGATGATCTACACCCCCGGGGTGGCCCGGGTCTGCCTGGCGATCGCGAAGAACAAGGAGGACGCCCGGCGGCTGACCTCCAAGCGCAACAGCATCGCGGTGATCACCGACGGGTCCGCCGTGCTGGGTCTGGGCAACATCGGACCCGAGGCCGCGCTGCCGGTGATGGAGGGCAAGGCCGCGCTGTTCAAGCGGTTCGCCGACATCGATGCCTGGCCGATCTGCCTGGACACCAAGGACGTGGACGAGATCGTCCGCACTGTCGAGCTGATTGCCCCGGGCTTCGGCGGCATCAACCTCGAGGACATCAGCGCTCCGCGTTGCTTCGAGATCGAACGCCGGCTCCGCGAACGGTTGTCGATCCCGGTGTTCCACGACGACCAGCACGGGACCGCGATCGTGGTGCTCGCCGCGCTGGTCAACGCGCTGCGGGTCGTGGACAAGCAACTGTCGGAGGTGCGCGTCGTCGTGGCGGGCGCCGGGGCGGCGGGAACCGCCATCGTCACGCTGCTGTTGGAAGCGGGGCTGACCGACGTCCTGGTGTGGGACCGGGAGGGGATCCTCGATCCGAACGACGAGCGGCTGTCCGAGTCCAAGCTGGCACTTGCCCGGCGGACCAATCCGGCCGGGCGCAGCGGCGACCTGAAGAACGCGCTGGTCGACGCCGACGTCTTCATCGGGGTGAGTGCGGCCGGCATCCTGGAACCGGCCGACCTGGCGGTGATGGCCGCCAACGCGGTCGTCTTCCCGCTGGCCAACCCCGACCCGGAGGTGGACCCGGTGGCGGCCCGTCAGTACGCCGCGGTGGTGGCCTCCGGCCGCTCCGACGTACCGAACCAGATCAACCACGTGCTGGCCTTCCCCGGGGTGTTCCGGGGGCTG
>JBBQAB010000388.1:0-2330 GCA_038198385.1 Propionibacteriales bacterium | reverse complement strand
CGGGACGAGTAGACCAGACCGATCTGGGCGTCCGGCTTCAGCCCCACCACCGTGCTGCCAGCCGTCGCCAGCTCGGCCCCGAGCTCAGCCAGCTGGCGGTAAACACGGCCGGGCTGCTGGTCGTGCGGCAGGATGCCGATCCAGTAGGTCTCGGTGCCGAAGTGGTTGGTGTGCCAGTGCCAGTACTCGATCATCTCCGCGCCGCGCGCGATGAAGGTCCAGGCCGCCTGCCGCCACTGACCGTCGAACGCGGGAAAGTTGATCGAGGGTCCCCCGATGGCGCCGGCATTGGTCTCGGTGATCAGGTAGGGCGCCTGCTTGGAGGAGTACATCCGGTCACCGCTCTGGAACAGCGTCCAGGCGCCCGCAGTGGTCCAGCCCTGTGACTTGGTCTGCGTGTACGGCACCGCCAGCGCGTCCTGCATCGCGTAGTACGGGTTCCCGGCGGTGATGTCCAGCGCCTTGGTCAGGTTGGAGTCGTCGACGCCGGCCCGGTCGTAGGCGATGCATGTGGTGACGAACTGGTCATCCGAGGCGTACTCGCGCACGATGCCGGCCTGCCAGGCGATGAATTCCGTGGTCAAGTTGGCCTGGAAGGTCCGCCAGGCCAGGTCGTACTGCGGCTGGAAGTTGCCGTCCGGGGTCCACAGGTCGGCCCAGGTCGAGAGCTTGTGCGACCAGTAGACCAGCCCCCACGCCTCGTTAAGCTTGTCGACGGTGCCGTATCGGCGCCGCAGGTCGTCCACGAATCGCTGGAACACCCCGCGGTTGTGGAACAGCATGATGCCCGGCTCGTTGTCCACCTGGTAACCGATCACCGCTGGGTGGTGGGCATAGCGGGCGATGATCTTACGGATCACCCGCTCGGCGTGGAACAGGAAGGCCGGGTGGGTGTAGTCGATCTCCTGCCGACCGCCCCAGGACATCGCCACGCCAGTGTGCACGTCACCAGCGATCTCGGGATACTTCCGGGCCAGCCACGGCGGGGCCGCGTACGTCGGCGTACCAAGGATGACGCTGATACCCCGAGCGTGAGCGCCGTCGAGCACCGGCAGCAACCATTCGAGGTCGAACACCCCGTCCTCGGGCTCCCAGGTGGTCCAGACCGACTCCCCGACCCGGATGACTGAGAAGTTCGCAGCCACCATCAGGTCGAGGTCGGTGTCGAGTCGCGGCGACGGTTGGTATTCGTGGTAGTAGGCGGCACCGAAGAGAACACGGTCCGGACGGGGTGACATGAGCTGTCCTCTCGAGGGTTGAACTGGGGTAGGTGCGGATCGGGTAACCGTCAGGCTGCGTGACGGTCACCCCAAGCTGAGGGTCAGGCTTTGACGCCGCCGGAGGACAAGCCCGACTGCCAGAAGCGCTGCAGGAAGATGAAGGCCAGGATCAGCGGGACGACCGAGACAAATGACCCGGTGATGACCGTCGAGAACAGCGCCTGTCCGCCGGAACCGGCGCTGGAGGTGGACTGCCACTGCGCCAGTCCGACGGGGATCGGGAACTTCTCCGGCGAGCTCAGCATAATCAGCGGCAGGAAGTAGTTGTTCCACGTCGCCACCAGGGTGAACAAGAAGACGGTGACGGCGCCGGGCACCAGGAGCCGCAAGGCCACCTGGAAGAAGATGCGCACCTCTCCCACGCCGTCCACCCGGGCGGCTTCGATTAGCGAGTAGTCGACTGCGGCCGCGGCGTAGACCCGCATCAGGTAGACCCCGAACGGGTTGACCAACGAGGGCAGAATGATGGACCAGTAGGTGTCGGTCAGCTGCGCCTGGGCGAAGAGCAGGTACGTCGGGATGGCCAGCGCCGTGGTCGGGATCATGATGGCGCCCAAGATGATGATGAACAGGGCGTTGCCGCCCGGAAACCTGTACTTGGCGAACGCGTAACCCGCCGCAGTCGCCAGCAAGGTTGCGCCCACTGCGCTGGTCACTGAATAGATGAGTGAGTTGGCGATCCAGCGGCCGAACACCCCGTTCTGGATGGTGAACGTGCTCTTGATGTTGTCGATGATGTTGATGTGGGCGAACCACAGCCCGAAGGTGGAGAACAGGTCAGCGTTGGACTTGGTGGAGGCGACCAGCAGCCAGTACAGCGGGAGCAGGAAGTACAGCGTGCAGACGATCATGATGATCGTCAGCAGGGTGTTCTTGCGCTGCTTCTGCGGTTTGTTCAGGCGAGCCGCATCCTTGCCGTTGGCGACGACGTCGACGTCTTGCGAGGCGAAGGTGGTCATGACTGGTTCTCCCTGCGCTGGTTCCACAGCTGGACGGCGTACGAGAGTGCCATGATCACGATGCCGAGCAGGAACGCGATCGCCGCGGCGT
>JBBQAB010000387.1:0-6036 GCA_038198385.1 Propionibacteriales bacterium | reverse complement strand
GAGGGTCTGGTAGACAACGGCCGCGCGGGACTCCCGGTCCTGCGCGAGCCGGGCCAGCCAGCCGCGGATGGGCTGGATGGCCGCGGTCGGCAACAGACCCGCCGCGTCCACCTCGGTCTCGGGCACCGCGAACAGGGGTGAACCCTCCAGCCCCCGCTCGCTCATCATCTGGCCGAGGTGCGGCGGGATGTCGGCCATGGCCCGCGGTGGCACCCGGTCCAGCACCACCGCGACGGCGGCGCTGCGCTCGGCGGCGGCGTGCAGGAACTCCCAGGGGACCGCGTCGGCGTAGCGGGCCGCGGAGGTGACGAAGAGCCAGAGGTCGGCGGCGGCCAGCAGCTGGGCGGCGAGCTCCCGATTCTCGGCCACCACCGAGTCGATGTCGGGCGCGTCCAGGATGGCCAGACCGGGCGGGATCGAGTCGTCGACGACGAGCTGGAGCGAGCGGGCGTCGTGGCCGGCCCCGCTGGAGCGGGCCAGCCCCGGCAGGATCCGGTCGTCGGCGAACCAACGGGCGTCGCTGCTGTGATGGACCAGGACGGGCGCGCGGGTGGTGGGACGGATGACACCGGGCGTGGTCACCTGGCGGCCGACCAGCGAGTTGACCAGGGTGGACTTGCCCGCCCCGGTCGAGCCGCCGACCACGGCCAGCAGCGGGGCATCGATGGTGGCCAGCCGAGGCAGCACGTAGTCGTCGAGCTGGGCGGTGATCTCCCGCGCGGCCCGGGTCTGCTCGGTGGCGTCGGGCAACGGGAGCGGCAGGGTGACCGGGGCGACGGCGGCCCGGAGCTCGGCGAGCGCGGACTCCAACGGCGTCGGGGTGCGCCCACTCATCTGCTGCTCCTACTCCCCCGGAGGCTTCCAGGTGGGGTCGACCTCGGAATACTGGGTAGCAGTCTGCCCCAAGGGGGCACTAGCGGCGACCGGCGCACCGGCGAGTCTTTCCGGTGGCCCCACCGCGTTCGGCGGAGGGTAGCCGGGACCGACCGGGGCCGGGTAGTTGCCGCCGATGCCGGCCGGGCCGGGATAGCTCGACGGGGCGTACGCGGGGGTCGCCCGCCGGGCCCGACGGAGGGCCGGGTAGGGGGCGCGGCCCTCGGGTCGGCTGACCGCCAGTGGCCGCAGCTCCCGGATCCGGGCGAGCAGGGTCTTCTCCCGCGCGACCCCGCCCCGGTCCACCAGACCCCGGGTCATCGCGTCGCGGAGGTAGGCGAGCTCGGTGACCGCCCGCTGCATCCGGACGGTGGCCAGCAGGACGGCCGGACCAATGAACAGGGCGTGCCACAGGGCCCGCAACCGGGTCCGCAGCCGGGAGTACGCGGCCGGCTCGCCCTCCAGCAGCCAGCCCAGCCGGACGTAGTCGCCCAGCCGCGCCCGGATCAGACGACCCTCCCGGAACAGCTGACGGACCACGAACACGACGACCCCGATCACCAGGGGGACCGCGACTCCCAGATAGACGAAGAGGAGGTTCTGGCCCTGCAGCAGGGTCGCGGAGGTGTTGAAGGCCATGTGCAGGAAGGCGGCGGCGAGGAAGCCGGCCAGCGGGGCCACGATCCGGACCACCTTGCTCTTGGAGCGCATGGCTACCGCGAGCCCGATGCCGGTCATGGAGGTGAAGAGCGGGTGGCCGAAGAAGGTGAGGATTCCCCGGAAGAAGAAGACCTGACGTAGCGCCTCGTCCGGGGAGACCTCGCCGAAGGTCCGTGCTGCGTACCGGTAGGCCCGGCCGTAGTAGAGGATGTTCTCCACGAAGGCGAAGGCGGCCCCCGACAGCCCGGCGAGCACGATGCCGCTGAGCCGGCTCACCCACTGGTAGCGCAGCAGGATGGCCAGCCAGAACAGGACGGTGGCCTTGGCGGCCTCCTCCACGAAGGGCGCCACGAAGATCGCCGCCCGCGCCCCGGTCGCCGGGTCGCCGTCGCCGGCGATGCTGAGCTGGGACGCGGCCCAGGTGTTCACCTGCGCGGAGACGAAGGTGGCCACGCAGGCCCCCCAGCCGAAGGTCATCAACCAGACCCAGAGGCGCTGCGGGCGGAACCGGTCGGCCCACAGGAACAGCAGGGAGAGCGGGATGACGGTGAACGCGGCGAACTTGGCGGCGATCGGCACCGCCTCGGTCCCCAGCCCGGGGACGACCCCGCCCGGCACCTCCTGGTCAGGCACGACCTGGCGGTAGAGCAGGACCAGCAGGATGGCGTACGCGGCCAGCATCGCCACGGTGACCCAGAAGAGCGGCCGCTTGAGCAGCTGCTTGGGCAGGGGGTCGCCCGGAGCGGGCGGGCGCGGGATGCCGTTGCGGGCCAGGTCGCGGCGTGCGTTCTGCGCCGGGTCGGCGGCGAGACGGCGCTTCCGTCGGCCCCGGAGGCGCGTCACGGGTCGCTCCTGGGTGGCGGCGGACATGCGACCCAGGATAGGTGGTGAGGCCGCGGCCTACTTGCCGAACCAGGACACGAACGGCTGGACGACCTCGAGCAGGGTGCTGGGCCGTTCGTGGTGGAAGTTGTGGTCCCCGTCGACGGCCACGAACTCGCCCTGCGGGATCCTGGCGGCGACCTCGGCCACCCGGTCCTGCGGCAGGTGGCTGTCACGCGCTCCGATGACCAGGGTCTTCGCCGTGATCTGTCCGGCCCGCTCCCACCAACCGTGACCGGGGTTGTTCCGCCACCGGTTCGCCGCGATCACCGCCCGCCAGTCGGTCCGGCCCTCGGGGTCGGGGTCCTTGGGGTAGGGCCGCGGCGGCACCGCCGGGTCCGGTGGAGCCATCTCCTCCAGGACGAGCTGGCGTACGCGCTCGGGCTCGGTGGCCGCCAGCAGGTAGGCGGTGACCGCGCCCATGGAGAAGCCCATCACCAGGGCGGCCAGGACGCCGAGCTCGGTCATCAGCCCGACGACGTCGTCGCGCATCAGCTCGAAGGAGTAGTCCTCGGTCCACTCGCTCCCGCCGTGACCGCGCGCGTCGGGGGCGATCACCCGGAAGCGCTCGCCCAGGACCGGCGCGACGTGGCGCCAGCTGTCACTGTCCTCCCCGAGACCGTGCAGCAGGAGGATGACCGACCCGTCCGGCCGCCCCCACTCCTGGTAGCTCAGCTCAGGTCCTCCGGGGAGCCTCACGGTCGCCATGACCGAAGCGTAGCGGGAGCACGCCTACCGCCGCGCGGGGCTCAGGACACCCGGACGCCGCCGGGGGTCGACGTGGATCTTCGGTCCGGGGCCGGCCCCGACGGGGCGGGACCCGGCAAGCACGGCGGCCACCTGGTCCAGCCCGACAGTCGCAGCCACCAGCGGCCGCGGGTCGACCGCACCCGAGGCGTACCGCTCGATGGTGCCGGCCAGGCCGGGTGAGGCGCTGAGGACGCCGACCGCGGTGACGTCCTTCAGGGCCAGCGTGCGGGTGTCGACCAGGCTCGGGTGCCCGGCGAGCCCGATGTAGACGACCCGGCCTCCGGGCTCGACCAGGTCGAGGGCCAGGGCCGGCAGGGCGGCCGCGTTCGAGGCGTCGACCACCGCGTCCCAGGGCAGGTCCGGCAGGGTGGCGGTCGTCCAGGCCCCGTCGAAGCCGAGCGAGCAGGCGTACGCGAGGGTGGCCGGCACGGTGCCCAGCAGGTGCACCTCCGCGCCCTGCGCCCGCGCGAACTGGGCGACCAGGAGCCCGATGGTCCCGGGGCCCAGGACCAGCAGCCGGTCGCCCGCACCGACCGCGGCGGCCTGGGCCGCACGCAGCGCATTGCCGCCGGGCTCGACCAGAGCGCCGAGGACCTCGTCCACGCCGTCGGGCAGGGCGTGCAGGGAGGCCGCAGGCACCGCGAGCTGCTCGGCCAGGGCGCCGGCGAACCCGCCGCGGATCCCGAGCTCGAACCGGTCGGCGCAGACGTGCTGGCGGCCGGCGAGGCAGCGCCGGCACCTCCGGCAGCCCAGCATGGTGTCGCCGGTGACCCGGCGCCCCGCCCACGCCGGGTCGACCCCGACGCCGAGGGCGGCGACCCGCCCGCACCACTCGTGCCCCGGCCGCAGCGGGAACTGCGCGTGGCCGTCGTGCAGATAGGGCATCTCGCCGGTGAAGAACTCCACGTCGGTGCCGCAGACGCCGACCCGTTCGACGTCGACCACGACCTGGCCGGGGCCGGGCTCGAGGGCCGGCACGTCCTGCACACCGGCCTGCCCTGGAGCGGTGACGACGAACGCCCTCACCGGTGCGCGACTACGACCTGGCGCTGGCTGGCCAGGCCCTCGACCCTCAGCTCCCGCACGCCGCCGACCTGCCGCCACCCCTGGGGTTCACCCAGGACCGGCCCCCTTGGCCCTGCCGGGCCTAGACGTCTCGGGTACACAGCTCTCTCCTTCGGCGCAGCGGACAGGACCCCGGTTCCGGTGCCTGGGGATGATGGTCGATGCTGACGGCCCCGGTCGGCGCGGCCGCGGGCCCCGTACGGTGCATGCTAGAGACCCCGTCCATGCAGCGGAAGAGGAACCGGTGAGGGAGCAGCGCAGCTCGCAGTGGTACGCCGGCACGGACCGCAACGCCTTCATCCACCGGGCCTGGATGCGCCGCGGGCTGCCCGAGAACGCGTTCGACGGTCGGCCCCACATCGCCATCGCCAACACCGCCTCGGACCTGACCCCCTGCAACGCGCACCTGAACGAGGTGGCCGAGAGCGTCAAACAGGGCGTGTACGCCGCGGGCGGCATTCCCCACAACCTGCCCGTGGTCAGCCTGGGCGAGACCAACGTCCGGCCGACGGCCATGCTCTGGCGCAACATGGCCGCGATGGCCACCGAGGAGATGCTGCGGGCCAACCCCATCGACGGGGTCGTGCTGCTCGGTGGGTGCGACAAGACGATCCCCTCGCTGCTGATGGCCGCCGCGTCGGTCGACCTGCCCGCGGTGGTCGTGCCAGGCGGGCCCATGCTCACCGGGACCTTCCGGGGCCAGGCCCTGGGATGCGGCACCGACGTCTGGCGGCTGAGCGAGGAGGTGCGCGGCGGCACCTTGTCGGAGCAGCAGTTCCTGCGCTCGGAGGCCTCGATGATCCGCAGCCGGGGCCACTGCAACACCATGGGCACCGCCTCGACGATGGCCCTGGTGGCCGAGGCCCTGGGCACCAGCCTGCCCGGTCTGGCCGGCACCCCCGCCGCGGACAGCCGGCTGCTGGAGCGCAGCCACGAGACCGGCCGGCTGGTGGTCGACATGGTCGCCCAGGGTCGCCGCCCTTCGACCTTCCTGACCGCCGGCTCGTTCCGCAACGCCATCGTGGCCCTGGCCGCGATCGGCGGGTCCACCAACGCCGTCGTGCACCTGCTGGCCATCGCGGGCCGGCTGGGTGTCCCGCTGAGCCTCGACGACTTCGACCGGATCGGTGCGGGCGTGCCGCTGCTGGTCAACCTGCAGCCGGCGGGCCGCTTCCTGATGGAGGACCTGCACCGGGCCGGCGGGCTGCTGGCGGTGCTGCGCGAGGTGCGGGACCTGCTCGACCCGAACGCCCTGACCGTGACCGGGCGGCCGATGGTCGACTACCTGGACGACGCCCACATCTGGGACCCGGCGGTGATCAGCGGCCGGTCCACTCCCCTGCAGCCGGACGCCGGGATTGCGGTGCTCTACGGCAACCTCGCTCCCGACGGTGCCCTCATCAAGCCGGCCGCCGCCTCGGAGCGGCTGCTGCACCACCGGGGTCGGGCGGTCGTCTTCGACACCATCGAGGACCTGCACGCCCGGATCGACGACCCCGACCTCGACGTGGACGCCGACTCCGTCCTGGTGCTACGCGGGTGCGGCCCCCGCGGTTACCCGGGGATGCCCGAGGTTGCCAACATGCCGCTGCCGAAGAAGCTGCTGGAGCAGGGCGTCCGGGACATGGTCCGGATCTGCGACGGGCGGATGAGCGGGACCGCGTACGGCACGGTCGTGCTTCACGTGGCGCCCGAGGCGGCCGCAGGTGGGCCGCTGGGTCTGGTCCAGAACGGCGACGTGATCATGCTGGACGTGGCGCAGCGGCGGCTGACGCTGGAGGTGCCCGCCGAGGAGCTGGCCCGCCG
>JBBQAB010000386.1:0-3834 GCA_038198385.1 Propionibacteriales bacterium | reverse complement strand
GCTTTGGCGCAGTTGGTAGCGCGCTTCCATGGCATGGAAGAGGTCAGGGGTTCGAATCCCCTAAGCTCCACTGGCAGCCCCTCGTCGGTCCTTCCGATCACAGGGCAGCATGCAGCCCGAGCCAGTCCAGGGCCCTGAGGGACAGTCGGTCGGTAGACCCGGTAATTGTGGCCGCCTGTGGTCAGGACCAGAGTGGTGACGCCCGCGATGAGGACGGCGAGCATCATCGCGCACGCCCGCGCCTACGCGGGAGCCCACGGGTCGCTGCCCGTGGTCTACGCCGGGGACGACAACTCACCACCGAAGTCATCCTCTCGACGGGCCAGCGCAGGCCATGTCGGCCGCGGGAGCGGACGACGCCCAGGTGGTCGCTCAGCGGCGCACGAACGCCTGCTGCAACTCTGCAACCAGTACCGGCGGACCCTGCCGGCGCGAGAAGCCCGGTCGTGGAGTTCGGTCGATCTCCGTTCCCGTGCTGCTGCGCGGCGGCTGCGGGCCACCCGTCTCGCGAAGGGCGTACGCCGCCGGGCACGGCGGGCACTCGGCCTTGTCCGCACCCGGGTGGGTGCCTAGTCGCAGAGGCCTCACGACCACTCAACCTTGACTGACCGGCGCCGCCCACGACACCGGTTTCAAAGCGAACAGGTACGGTCCAGGGCGAGGCCCGTCACGCGACCGACGTCCGCGTCCAGCGGGCCCGGTAGGTCGAGGCGGACGGCCAGGGCACTTAGAGCGAACGTCACGGTGACGGCCGCCCAGACGAGGACATCACTGTCGTTCAGGGCGGATCCGAGGACCGCGCTGGCGAGCGCAGCCCCGGCCACAGGCTGGACGGCGCGGAAGCGGGCCGGCGTCGGCCGCATCAGCCGTGTGCCGATCACCACCCACAGCAGACTGCCGAGAACGACCGATGCGACTCCCCACGGACTGATCACCGTCAGCACAGCCGTGCTCGCCTTGCGAGCCAGCAGCGCGCCGGCATCCGCGTTCAGCAGTCGCTGGACGAAGTCCCCGATGTGGGTGCGTCGCGCCGGTCCGCGGGACCAGTCCAGAACTGCCCCAGCGCGAGGAGAACCAGTCCGCCGGCTCCCGCAAGGAGGAGCCGGACAAGGCTTAGAGTCGGTCCACTCAGCACCACCAGCAAGGCGATCATCGGCGGACCCAGCGCTGCCGCGCCGCCGAGGTCGGCACCCAGGGAGGGCGATCCGTCGGTCACCAGCACCGCAACCCCGACCGCGACTGCGGTCCAGATCCGTCGGTGCGGTCGGTCCGCCCCGAGGTACCCGACGACGACGAGGCTCGAAGACGCGTAGACCGCAAAGGTGAGGTTGCCGAACCCGTACCACCGTCCGCTGTCCCAGCCGCCCGGATTGAGAAGAGAACCGTGCTGCAGCATCCCGCCCGAGAGCGCGTCGAGGGCCAGCGCTGTGGTCGTGGCGGTGGCGGCGGCGACCGCGAGAGGCAGCCCGCTCGTACGCGCCGCTCGGTGCACGGCCCACGCGAGCGCAGCGGTGGCCAGGAGTAGCACCAGTCCGACGACGCGGGAGTCCAGCCGCCACCAGGCTGCGATGCCCATCAGCGTCATCGTCAACGGCAGGAGAAGGAGGGATGTCATCGCGCACCCCAGCAGGGCGGCGTGGCGTCGTCTCCAGGCGACCAGGGCCACCGCGGCGGCGGCTGCCGCAATCAGTCCCGCCGCGATCTCCGCTGCGGCGACAGAGCGCGAACGCGCGGCGATCCCATCGAGGTAGGCGCGGGCATCCCCCCGTGGAGAACCTCGCGGGCTGGACGCGGAGCCGGGCGCCCGGAGCCGGCTGACCCTGGGTTGCGACCGCGTCGACCATCGTCGAGGTCAGGTCGGAGAGGACCACGATGCCAGGTCGATGGGCGCTCGGGGAGGTCAGCCAGCCCGCAGGTCCGGGTGACATCCGGTAGATGGCCTGCATGGCCGGTGCGGGGGAACCGGGCGCAGCCGCCACTGTAGTTCTCGCCCGTCCTGTCGTCGCCGAGGTGCCGCTGGCCAGGCAGATGACAAGAACTGGTCCCTGTTCGATTCTCGGTATCGTGTCGAGATCCTCAGCAGGGGAGTGGTCGGTCGCCGCAAGGAGAGGCCCTCCACCGGGACAGTGAGGTTTTCTCACCGGGTCGGTCGTTGAAGGTGAAGTAGGACGAGTGCAGCGGCGGTGATGGCGCCGATTCGCCGCGGGTCGAGGGTGACGCGTTCGAGTGCTTTCCAGTGCGTTTGAGCAAGGCGTTGGCGCGTTCTGGGGGGCGCGGAGCCCGCTGATCAGCCGGTTACAGGTCTCGTTGGCGGCGGCGAGGTTGTGGCCCTTGGTGGGTACGTGGATCCCGATGCCGGCGCCGACGTAGCCCTTGTTGGTCAGCGTCGGCACCCCGCGTGTGGCGGCCGGATACAACGCTCCCAAGACATGGCGGCGGGCCGTGATGTCGTGGGTCGAGCACGGCTCCACCTCGCCGACCCACTCGGGTACCCGGTGGGGCCGGTCAGAACCCTGGATGTTCCCGCCGTGCCGAGACCGCCGACGAAATCCTCGAGAGACTCACCCGATATATCTACAACGAATCCTGGCGCAGGACACTAGACGATCACCCCCGAGATCTGGCCCACCCCGAATCCGTCGGCGGTGGAGCGTCCGTTGTCAACGCCATGTCCGGCGAGACTGCTGAACTGCCCGGTGCCTCTGTGGAGGCTAATCGGCCCGGTGTTGGTAGTCGTGTCGTTACCGTTCAAGGTCAGGAAGACGTGCTTCGTGGCGTTAAAGGTGCCACTGCCGTCAGCACACGTGTACACCGTCTTGATCAGGAGGTTGATCTTCGACGTGTGGTCCGGAGACCCTCCCACAGCCGTCACCTCGTCGACGAAGGTGCCGGAGGCGCAGAGGGGGCCGGTGGTCGTGAAGGTGTTAAAGCCGGTGTTGAAGTTTACCTGCTCGGTGATGGTGAACGGCTGCGGTGCGGCAGCCTGAGCGGTCCCGATCATGCCGAAAGCCAGAAGGGCTGTGGCGCCCAACGTGACGCGGCCGAAGGTGTGCAGGGCGGGCATGATGTCTCCGTTTGAAGGATGGCGAGCCAGGTGGTTGTCCCAATCACAGGTCTAGCGCAGATGGCGATCCCGCGGCAAGCATTCCGTCCCGGGAAATTCTTACCCAGAGGCTTTCTCACCGGGTCGGTCGCTGAAGGTGAAGTAGAACGAGTCGAAGTCCTCCAGTGTCTGCGGCCGCTCGACGAACCCGTCGGCCTGCGCCGCGGCGACCGCCGCGCCCGGCCCTACTGCCGTGATGCAGCTGGTTGCGGAACCGGCCAGGGTGCTGAGGTGGGCGTCGCTCTTGTGCGCCGGCTGTGCAGACTGGAGGCGGACCACCCTGCCACCCGCTGACCGATGAGCTGCGGCGAACAGGAGCCGTCAACGGCGGCGTTGCTGCCCGCACCCAAGGTAGCCCAGCCGGCCAGCGGGCAGTCGAACCCGGACCCGGTCACGACCGAAACGGCCCCGACCTGTGCGCCAGGGGGCCGGGCGGCGAGGGCAGCTTGGTCGACTGCGGTCAAGGAACGATGACCGACCACGCCCACGACCACGAGCGGGGCGGAGGACGGCTGGGTCGGCTCGGAACGGCGGTCCGAGGCCCCGTAGGTGCCGACGGTGGCCATGGCGATCGTCGACACGGCCAGACCCAGCACCCACCACCGCGGCCGCCGACCCCCGCCCACAGCCCTGGTCAGCGCAACGAGTCGGGGGTGGCGGTCCAGTGGACCGTCGGCCGCATGGCCGCCACGTCGACCCGGGCCTGGTGTCGGGCGACGATCGCCATCATC
>JBBQAB010000385.1:0-2327 GCA_038198385.1 Propionibacteriales bacterium | reverse complement strand
TGCGGCTGGTCAGCGTGCTCGCCGACACCCTGCAGCACCTCGGGCAGACCGCGTACGTGGTGGGCCTGGCTCAGCGGTCCGGGCTGCGCCAGCCGGCGGACCCCCGATGAGCGAGGCGGCGGCGGAGTCACACCGGTTCTACGCCGACCTGGCGCCCTGGTGGCCGCTCATCTCGGCCCCCGCGGAGTACGCGGACGAGGCCGCCTTTGCGGGGTCCCTGCTCCGGACGTCGGTGCCTCCGGCGGAGACGGTTCTGGAGCTGGGGAGCGGCGGTGGCAACAACGCCTTCCACCTCAAGCGGCACTTCGCCCTCACCCTGGTCGACCTGTCGGAGGCGATGCTGGACGTGTCCCGGGCGCTGAACCCCGACTGCGAGCACCGGCAGGGCGACATGCGGACGATCCGGCTGGACCGGAGGTTCGACGCCGTCTTCGTGCACGACGCGATCGAGTACATGACCGACGAGGACGATCTCCGGCGGGCGGTGGCAACCGTGTGGGAGCACTGCCGTCCCGGTGGGGTGGCCGTGCTGGTGCCCGACGACATCGCGGAGAACTACGAGCCGGGCACGGCCAGCGGCGGGACCGACGCTCCCGACGGGCGGGGGGTGCGTTTCCTGTCCTGGTCCACCGACCCCGATCCCACCGACAGCACCACCGTGACCGACTACGCGTTCCTGCTCCGGGCCCCCGACGGCTCGACCCAGGTGGCCCACGACAGCCACACCCTCGGGCTGTTCCCCCGCGAGGTCTGGCTGCGGCTGCTGACCGAGGCCGGCTTCTCGGCCCGGTCGGTCGCCGAGGTCACCAGTGAGGACCGGCTGCCCCGGGAATTCTTCATCGGACACCGCCCCGCCGAGTGATCCGTCAGAAGGGCTGTCGAACTGTCACCGGTCAGTCGTACGCTCACCGAAGGATGCCCCACCATCAGGGCGGGGGTCCCAACAGGGGGTAGCGAGATGGCGACACGCGACACAGCATTTGCACCCGGCACGCCGTGCTGGGTCGACTTGTTCACCAGTGACCCCGAGCAGGCGCGGGCCTTCTACGGCGCGGTGCTCGGGTGGGAGTTCGAGAGCTCGGGAGAGGAGTACGGGGGCTACCTCGTCGCTCGTTCGGGGGGCTTCCAGGTGGCCGGTGCCATGAAGAACGACGGCAGCAACGGCACCCCTGATGCGTGGAGCACCTACCTGGCCACGACCGACATCGACGCCGACGTCACCTCGGCCACGGCGGCCGGCGCCCAGGTGCTGGCTCCGCCCATGCAGGTCGGGCCGCTGGGCTCGATGTCGGTGCTGGTCGACCCGGCCGGTGGGCTCTTCGGTCTCTGGCAGGCGGGGGCGCACACCGGCTTCACGAAGTACAACGAGGCCGGGGCGGTCACCTGGAACGAGAACCAGAGCAAGAGCTACGCCGCGAGCCGCGAGTTCTACGCCGGGGTCTTCGGCTGGGACTACGACGTCACCTCCGACACCGAGGAGTTCCGTTACGTCACCGCCAAGCTCGGTGAGGACCCGGTCGCCGGGATGATGGACGCGGCCCGCTTCCTGCCTGCGGAGGTGCCCACTCACTGGGCCATCTACTTCAGCGTCGACGACGTCGACGCGGCGGTGCGGGCCGTCCGTGACCACGGCGGCACGGTGGTGAGGGGACCGGATGACTCCCCGTTCGGCCGGGTCGCCGACGTGCTCGACCCGACGGGCGCCGGGTTCAAGCTGCACGGTGGCTTCACCGCGGGGGACCCCCAGGGTGAGGCGACTCCCGACGCGTCAGCCTGACGCGCGAGCACAAACCTGAGACGATCGTCTCCCGGCGTCCGCCGCCGGGAGACGACGGACAGCCCGGTCAGGACCGGGCCCTGCCCGCAGAAGGAGATGGCGATGCCCGCGGTGTTGGTGCTGAACGGTCCCAACCTCAACCTCCTGGGCCGTCGTGAGCCCGGGGTGTACGGCTCGAGCACGCTGGCCGAGGTCGAGGCCGCCTGCCAGGCAGTGGCCGACGAGCTCGGCTGGACCCTCGACTTCCGCCAGAGCAACCACGAAGGCGAGCTCGTCGACTGGTTGCAGGAGGCCGGAGCCGCCCAACAGGCCGGTGACGTGGTGGGTGTGGTGCTGAACGCAGGCGCCTACACCCACACCAGCATCGCGCTGGCCGACGCGGTGTCGGGCGCGCAGGTCCGGCTGGTCGAGCTCCACATCAGCAACGTGCACCGGCGCGAGTCCTTCCGGCACCACTCCTACCTGTCCTCGGTCGCGGCCGGGGTCATCGTGGGCTTCGGTGTGGCCGGCTACCCCCTGGCGATCCGGGCGCTGCGGAGTCTGCTGCCCG
>JBBQAB010000384.1:0-11223 GCA_038198385.1 Propionibacteriales bacterium | reverse complement strand
GGTCATGCCGCGCCGCTTCGCGTCGTGCAGCAGGTCGGCCCACGACTCCGCCGACTCGCGGAACCCGTCAGCGAGGGCGACCAGCTCCTTGCGGCCGTCCGCCCTGACGCCGATGACCACCAGCAGGCACACCTTGTCGGCCTCGAGGCGGACCTTGAGGTGGATCCCGTCGACCCACACGTACACGTAGTCCGACCCGGCCAAGGACCGGGCGTTGAACGCGCGCGCCTCGTCTTGCCACTGCGTCGTGAGCCGGATGATCGTGGCCGGCGACAGCCCGGCGTCAGAATCCAGGAACTGCTCCAGCGCCGGCGCGAAGTCCGAGCTGGACAGGCCGTGCAGGTAAAGCAGCGGCAATACCTCCGCCACCCGCGGCGACTTCCGCGGACCAGGCCGGCAAGATCACCGACGCGAACCGACGCCGCGCACCGCTCACCTCGTCGGTGCGTTTGTCGTTGACCCGCGGCGCTCGGACCGGCACCGCCCCGAGAAGGACTGGGAGAAGTCGATGACCAGCTGGTCCCACCGCCCGGCAATCCGCCCTATGGTCAGCAGGCCGGCCACGGCCAACGCTGCCAGCATGATCAGGACCGTGAGGACGGCGGAGAGACCGCGGGGCAAATCTTAGGTCGAGCGGGTCAGCAGGGCCACGAACAGCATCGCCACCGCCAGGGGTGTTGGCCACCGCACCCAGCACCCGCCCGACCAACCAGAGGCCGCCGTCCAAGACGGCCAGCGCGAGCGCCCAGGCCACCCACGACAGCACCCGTCGCGGCAACAACGGAGCCCGATCGTCGCGGACGGATGGATCAAGTTTCGATGCTGACATGGTCGACCTACCTCGCCGTCTGATCATTGTCAGACGGTTTTGCGCAACCTACGCATTCGCTTGCGAAGGGTCACAACTGCGATGCCGGCAAGCACCGCCGAGCCGGCACGGCGCCGCCGCAGCGCGTCGACGCTCCGAGCGCCGAACCTTGAGGAACTGACTGGGTCGTGGATCCATTCGGTCGTGGCCTGGACCGTGGCGGTGAGGTGCTGCCGCGCCGCGGCGATGTCGAGGGCGATAGCGGCGGCGTCGCCCCCGGCGATGGCAGTTTGTCGGGCCACTGCGGCCAAGTGCTGTGAGGTCGGCTCACCGTCCAGCACGATGCGGGCTCGGGTGTGTTGATCGATCTCGGTCTGGCTGACGTCGGCACCGCGGCCGCCGAGCAGCTGAGCACGGGCCGACGCGATCTGGGCCTGGATCGCGGCCGCGTCGCCCGATGAACGTGTTGGCGTCGGGGTCACCGCACGACCGGCCTTTGCCGGTCGATCGTGCCCTGTTGGTGCGCCGCTGTAGCCCGGAGGCCGTTCCCGTTCGGCTCTCGGCAGGTCTTGAGGTTCTTGTCGGACTGGCGACCTGCTTGCTCATGATGACTCATGGCGATTGCCCTCATTTCCGTAGATGCGATCAAGCTTGACTTCCCAGTCATGCCCCTTGGTTGTTCAGACCCTCAGGCCCGTAGCCGGAGAACGTGTCACGGTCGAGGATGCTGGGTTGATCGCCTGCGGCGTTGGCGAACGCGGTGAAACTGTCGTACACGATGACGCGGTCGCTGGGTGTCATCTGCTCGAGGATGGCGGTGAAAGCCTGACGGCGGTGCGCCATGACCGCGGCCAGCACAGCTGATCCGTCAGTGGTGAGGCTCAAGATGAGGTTACGGCGGTCCTGCGGCGATTCCTGCCGGTCGAGCCATCCGGCGGTCACGAGCCGGTCGCACAGTCGGCTGGCCGACGAGAGGTGCACGTCCAGAGCTGCTGCGACGACACTTGGGGTCACGGCCGTGGTCGAGTCCGCAACCAGGACCAGGACGCGCAGCTGCCGAAGGGTCAACCCCTCGTCCACATGAGCCGCCGAGCGCACCACCGCGGCCAACATGAGCCGCGCCATCCGCATCACAGCCGCTACGTCTTGGGGGAGATCGTCCCCTTCGCTGTGAATCACATAAGACATCTTGCCCCGGAAGATGGCTATGTGCAATCATTGCTATGCACCAAGTAACTCACTCTAGTCGCGTGACCGGGTCGCGAGCCGGAACGCAATGGAGCCCAGACCAGGTCCTGGAAGCCTTTCGTCACTCACCGAACGGATACGCAGATGACACACCGGACGTCCATATGACAACCATGGCACAGGTGGTTGCCGTCACCGGCGCGTCGGGAGGGATCGGGCGTGCCACCGCTGTGGCCTTTGCCGCACGTGGGGCCAAAGTTGCCCTGCTGGCCCGCGGCGAGAAGGGGCTGGCCGGTGCCGCGGCGGAAATCGAGTCGCGAGGCGGCCAGGCGCTGGTGGTGCCCGTCGACGTGGCCGACGCCGATGCCGTCGAGGCGGCGGTCGAGCGGATCGAGACCGAGCTCGGCCCGATCGACGTATGGGTCAACGTGGCCTTCACCGCAGTGTTCGCCCGGTTCTGGCACGTCGAGCCAGCCGAGTTTCGGCGAGCCACCGAGGTCAGCTACCTCGGTTACGTGTACTGCACCAGGTCGGTGCTGAAGCGGATGATGGCACGCGATCGAGGCACGATCGTGCACGTCGGTTCGGCGCTGGCCTACCGGTCCATCCCCCTTCAGTCGGCGTACTGCGGCGCCAAGCACGCCATCCAGGGCTTTCACGAGTCGCTGCGGGTTGAGCTCATGCACGAGCGGAGCAACGTGCACGTCACTATGGTGCAGATGCCGGCGGTCAACACCCCGCAGTTCTCCTGGGTGTTGTCACGGCTACCCGAGCACGCACAGCCGGTGCCCCCGATCTACCAGCCCGAGGTCGCGGCGTCGGCTGTGCTGTTCGCCGCCGACCACCCCAAGCGGCGGGAGTACTGGGTCGGGACAAGCACAGTCGCCACGCTGGTGGGTAACAAGTTCATTCCCGGCCTCCTCGATCGCTACCTGGCCAAGACCGGGTTCAAGTCCCAACAGACCGGTCAGCCAAAGGACCCCGACCAGCCTTCCAATCTGTTCGAACCCGCCGACGGCCCCGACGGCAGGGACTTCGGTACCCATGGTGCGTTCGACGACCGCTCCACCCAGGTGGCGCCCCAACTGTGGTTCTCCCACCACCACAAGACGCTGGTCGCCGCCTCGGTCACCGCGGTCGCTGGGGCGGGCGCCCTGCTGATGCGGAAGGTCCGCAGATGAGTCGCTCCCCGCAGCACTCCCTGCGGCCGGCCGGGATCGCCGGCCTGCTCTGGGGCGCAGTGCTGCTCGGTCGCGGAGCACAGGTGTTCACCCAGGTTCAGGGCCGACGGCCGTCGTCGGGCGAGCGGACCGCGATCACGCTGCTCGGCGTCCGACACCTCGGCCAGGGTGTGCTGCAGGTGCTGGCACCACACCATCTAGCCACTCTCTACGCCGGGATCGACGTGCTGCACGCGAGCAGCATGGTTGCGATCGCGGCCAAGAAGCCCGCCCTGCGCCGGGCTGCGCTGACGAGCGGCGCGGTCGCGGGCGTCTCGGGCTTGTTGTCCCTGCTGGCTGCACGACCCCCACGGAAAGGTTGATCATGAGTGAGACGAAAGCCGTAGGCCTCGCCGCCCGAGCGTTGCGTGACGTACGGACCGGACGGTTCGAGCGGTCGTTGTCGGTGTTGACGGCGGTGGGGGCGGCGACGGCCACGGTGGAGATCTTCTTCGAGCACGATTCGGCGAGCTTCGGGAATCGGCTGATGTGGTTACCCGTCGTGCTCGGACCGATCGGGATGGTCGCCGGGATCGCCGGGGCCGTGAACATCAGGATGGCCAAGACCACGCTGCCCTTCGTGTCGGCCATCATCGTCGCGAACGGTTTGCAGGGCACGTATCTGCACGCCCGCGGCATCGGCCAGAAACCGGGCGGATGGAAGAACTTCGTCTACAACATGGAGATGGGGCCGCCCCTGATGGCTCCGCTGCTAGTGACGATGGTGGGCGGCATGGGCCTGCTCGCCTCAGTGTTGCGACGGGAGAAGTGATGACCTTCGCACCCCCGCCCGTCGCCGGGACGACACCGGGCCAGCAGCCGAGGCGGTTCCCGGGCTTCGATGTCCTGGCCCAGGCTGAGCGCTGGGATCTGGTCACGGCGGGGGTGGTGTTGGCTCGGCTCTCGTTGCCGGCACCGTTGCGTTTCTTCAGTCTGGTCGAGGAGGCGGTGGCCCGGCCGCTGCTCGATCTGCTGCTCGGCCAGCACGAGGATCCGCGGGTCCCGGTGCTGGAGATGATCGACGTCCGACTCACCGAGCAGCAGACCGACGGGTGGCGCTACGCCGATCTCCCCGAAGACGGTCAGGCCTGGCGAGACTCTCTCACCGCGGTCGACGACGATGCGCGGACCCGCTTCGGCGCGTCGTTCGCCGAGTGCGGCAGCGAGCAGCAGGCCATGCTGGTCCAAGCGGTCCAGGACACCGGTAAACACCCGTGGCACGAGATGCGCGCCGATCGGGTCTGGTCGTTGTGGACGCGTTACGCCTGCACCGCGTTCTACGCCCATCCGTGGGCGTGGAACGAGATCGGCTTCTCCGGGCCTGCTTATCCGCGCGGCTACAAGAACCGGGGCATTGACAAGCGGGAACCGTACGAGGTCGCCGACCATCAACCGGTCGACCCGACCCGGGTGTCGTCGTGAACGCGGCCGACCACGGGCCCGGGCCAGTCGGCAGGCTCCGGTCGTTCTTTGACGCCCACGACGGATCTGCGGACCGCGTTCGCGAGCGCAACGAATCGGCTTGGCTGCTGCCGATCGGCCAGCAGCGGACCAACCACCAGCTCCGCGCCGACATGCGCCACTACGCTCCCGGCGACGTGGTCGACGCCGTCATCGTGGGTTGCGGTGCCGGCGGCGCCACTGCGGCACAGCGATTGTCCCGTGCCGGTTGGAGCGTGGTGGCCCTCGATGCGGGACCGTTCTGGGATCCCGACCAGGACTGGGTCTCCGACGAGGCCGGCTCGCACCACCTGTACTGGACCGAGCCGCGGGTGATCAGTGGTGACGATCCCGTTCCGTTGGGATCGAACAACTCGGGCCGGGGGGTGGGCGGCTCGATGGTCCACTACGCCGGCTACGTCCCCCGCTTCCACCCCTCGGACTTCCGTACGTATAGCGTCGACGGCGTCGGCGCGGACTGGCCTATCAGCTACGACGACATCAAGCCGCACTACGAGGCGATCGAGGGTGAGCTCCCGGTCGCCGGCCAGGACTGGCCGTGGGGCGACCCGCACCGCTACCCGCAGCAGGCCCATCCCGTGGGCGGGAACGGGGAAGTCTTCCAACGTGGCGCCCGAGCAATGGGGGTCGAGACCCGGGTGGGGCCGGTCGCGATCCTCAACGGCCGTTTCGGACACCGGCCGCACTGCATCTACCGCGGCTTCTGTCTCCAGGGCTGCAAGGTCAACGCCAAGGCCTCCCCGCTGATCACCCATGTCCCGGACGCGCTGGCTCACGGCGCCGAGATCCGTGCGAACGCGATGGTCGTCGGTGTCGACGTGGACGAGCGGACCGGTCGGGCCACGGGGGTGCGCTATCTGCGCGATGGCGTGGAGTACCGCCAACGCGCCGCGCACGTCCTGCTCGCCGGCTACTCCATCGAGACCCCGCGGCTGCTCCTCAACTCGGCGTCGAAGCGGTTCCCCGACGGTGTGTGCAACGACTTCGACCAGGTCGGCCGCTACCTGATGGTCCAGGGTGCGCCGCAGACCGGGGGCCGGTTCACCAACGAGGTCCGCATGTACAAGGCGCCGCCGCCCGAGGTCTCCTCTGAGCAGTTCTACGAGACGGACCCGACCAAGCCCTATCGGCGGGGTTTCTCGATCCAGACCGTGTCACCGTTGCCGATCACCTGGGCCGAGCACGTCGCCGGCCAGGGCCACTGGGGGGCCGACCTGCGACGTTACATGGCGGACTACGTCCACTGGTCGGTGCTCGGGGCGCTGTGCGAGTTCCTACCCCAGGCCGATAACCGGGTCACCCTGGCCGAGGAGAAGGACCGCTACGGCCTTCCGGTCGCCCACTTCTTCTACAGCCAGTGTGACAACGACAAGCAGCTCCTGTCCGCAGCGCAACAAGTGATGGAAGACATCCTGACGGCGGCCGGGGCCAGCGAGACGATGACGTTCACCCGGAACGCGCACCTCGTCGGCGGGGCGCGGATGGCCACCGACGAGCGCAGCGGCGTCGTCGACGCCGACTGCCGCAGCTTCGCCGTTCCCAATTTGCTGATTGTCGACGGCAGCGTCCTGCCCACGCAGGGCTCCGCCAACCCCGGGCTGACCATCATGGCCAACTCCGCCCGCGCCGCTCACCGACTGATCAAGCACACCTCATGACCGCCAGCACCTTGAACCGCGGAAAGGACCAGATCATGACCGACATCGGCGTCAACCGACTACCCGCTGAACCGCACGTGGACAATACTGATCTGGCACCGACTCCGGTTACGACGACCGAGGCGCCCCCACGAGCGAAGGTGCCCCTGCTCGTCCGCCGCCCAGCCCCCCGCGACGAGACCGCGGTCGACAAGTCGATGCTTGACGAGACCGTCCTCGACAAGGCCGTGGTCGAGACGTTGCACGCCGCGGCCTATACCGTTCCCACCGAGCAGGCCGAGGCCGACGGCACTGCGTCTTGGGACGCCACCACCCTCGTGGTGGTGACGGTGAGTGCGGCCGGGGTCACCGGCACCGGTTGGACCTACGGTGCGCCGGCTGTGGTCGACGTCGTCCACGATGTGCTGCGAAGCGTCGTCGTCGGTACGGACGTCGCGGCTACGCCCGCCATCTGGGCGGGTATGGTCGCCGCCGTCCGCGACCATACCCGGGTCGGGTTGTGTGGTTATGCCGTCTCCGCGGTCGACATCGCACTGTGGGATCTCAAGGCGCGGCTGCTCGGCTGTTCCCTGTCCACACTGTGGGGCCGGGTCCGCCAAAGCGCCCCCATCTACGCCAGCGGCGCGTTCACGACCTTCACCACCACCCAGCTGGACCAGCAGCTCGACGCGTGGGTCGATGATGCCGCTATCCCCCGAGTGAAGATCAAGATCGGGGAGGCGCGGGGCACCCGGACCGAACGCGATGTGGCACGGATCCGGCAGACCCGCCGACGGGTCGGGTCCGACACCGAGCTGTAT
Source organism: Propionibacteriales bacterium (assembly GCA_038198385.1). GTDB lineage: Bacteria > Actinomycetota > Actinomycetes > Propionibacteriales > Propionibacteriaceae > Microlunatus. The sequence goes on along the minus strand of JBBQAB010000384.1, from coordinate 4,088 downwards.
GTCGACGCTGCCGGCTCGTACACCGTCAAGCAGGCCATCCGGTTGATGGACGAGGTGGAAGACAGCGACGTGATCTGGTGCGAAGAGCCGGTGAACTCCAACGACCTCGCCGGATTGAGACTCATCCGAAACCACGTGTCAGCCGATGTTGCCGCCGGGCAGTACGGCAGTGACCTGGCCTACTTCGCCCGGTTGTGTGATGCCGAGGCGATCGACTGTGTCCAGATCGACGTCACCCGGGCCGGTGGCTACACCGAGTGGAACCGCATCGCCGCCCTCGCAGCCGCCCACCACCTGGAGGTCTCCGCGCACGGCGCGCCGAACCTGCACGCCCACGTCGGGGTCGCCACGCCCAACCTGCGCCACCTGGAGTACTCCAGCGACCACGCCCGCATCGAACGACTCCTGTTCGACCACCCCCTAGACCCCACCGGCGGTCAGCTGAGCCCCCACGCCGACCTGCCCGGGCACGGCATGAACCTCTGCACCCGAAACGCCGGGCCCTACCGGGTCCGCTGAAGCGTCACCATCGACCACCTCCACCCCCCACCACCTCGAGAAGACAGGAACACCGCCATGAGCCGCACCGTCAGCGACTTCGTGATCGACCGGTTGATCGCATGGGATCTGCACCAGTTCTACGGCTTCCCCGGCGACGGGGTAGGGGGGCTGGACGGCGCCTTGGAACGCGCTCAGTCCGACCACAAGGACTTCACCTACATCCGTCCCACCCACGAAGAAATCGCCGCCTTCATGGCGTGCGCGCACGCCAAGTTCACCGGTGGGGTCGGCGTGTGCATGGCCACCTCCGGACCTGGCGCGGTACACCTGCTCAACGGCCTCTACGACGCTAAGATGGACAACCAGCCGGTCGTGGCCGTCGTGGGACAACAGGGACTGGTCTCCTTGGGCAGCGAGGCGCAGCAGCAGCTCAACCTCGAGCGGGTCTTCGCCGACGTCGCCGGGTACGTGCAGACCGTGACCGCCCCGATGCAGGCCCAGCTGGTGGTCGACCGGGCCGTTCGGATCGCCCGCGCCCAACGCTGCCCGACCGTGGTGATCCTGCCCGCTGACATCCAGGAGGCCGACATGGCCGAGCCCACGTTGGAGCACTGGGTCTCCCGCACCGGCGTTGGGCACGCGTCCACCGCCCTCACCCCGCCGGAGCCAGAGCTACGCCGGGCGGCCGATGTCCTCAACGCCGGCAAGAAGATTGCGATGATCGTCGGCCAAGGCGCCCGAGGGGCAACGGACGAGGTGATCGCGATCGCCGACCGGCTCGGCGCCGGCGTCATCACCGCTTTGCTCGGCAAGGACGTTGTCCCCGGCGACCTGCCCTACCACACCCAACAGCTCGGGCTGCTGGGATCGCGTCCCAGCTACGACATGATGCAGGACTGCGACACCCTGTTGATGGTCGGCAGCAACTACCCCTACGCGGAGTTCCTGCCCAAGACCGGGCAAGCCCGCGGCGTCCAGATCGACCTCTCATCGCGACACCTGAGCCTGCGCTACCCGATGGAGGTCAACCTCGCCGGCGACGCCAAAGCCACGCTGACCGCACTACTGCCGTTGCTCAACCAACAAGATGACCGGAGTTGGCAAGAGAAGGTCATCAAGGGGATGCAGGACTGGGACGAGGTCACCGAACGGGAGGCGCTGGTCAAGGCCAACCCGATCAACCCCCGCTACGTCTACCACCTCCTCAACCAGCGCCTGCCCGAGAATTGCATCGTCACAGCCGACGCTGGCTCGACGGCCGACTGGTACGGCCACCACATCAAGCTCGGCCGCCAGATGAGCGGGAACCTGTCCGGAATGCTCGCCTCCATGCTGGCTGCGATGCCGTACGCCGTCGCAGCCAAGTTCGCGCACCCCGACCGCCCGGTGGTCTGCACCATCGGCGACGGTGCCTTCCAGATGCTCGGCATGAACGAGCTGCTCACGGTCAAACGACACTGGAAGAGCTGGAGCGATCCGCGCTTCATCGTGATGGTGCTGCACAACAACGATCTGAACCAGGTCTCGTGGGAGATGCGGGAAGTCGGTGACCCCCGCTGGGACACCTCCCAGCTCGTGGAGGACATGGACTACGCCGGCTACGCGGAGGTCCTCGGGCTGAGAGGCATCACCGTCGACCAGCCTGACCAGGTCGCCGACGCCTGGGACGCGGCGTTCAGCGCCGACCGACCCGTCCTGCTGGACATCCACACCGACCCCAACGTGCCACCGCTGCCCGCGCATATCTCTTTCGACGAGGCCAAAGGATTCCTCACCAGTCTGGTCAAGGGCGACCCGGCCGAGGGCGCCGTCATCCGCAACTCCATCCGAGCCATGGGTGCCCAGCTGTTCGCCAACGCCCACAACCTCGTATCCCGCTGAGAGACGTCCCGATGTCCGACACCCTTTCCGTGGCGGTAGACCACCTCCAAGCCAGTGTGTACACCTTTCCCACCGACGCCCCTGAATCCGACGGCACGCTTGCCTGGGACTCCACGACGATGATCCTCGTCAAGGCCTTCGCCGGCGACCAAATGGGCATCGGTTATACCTACGCCGGACCCGCGGTGGCCACCCTCATCACCAGCACACTGGCCGATCTGGTCCAAGGCAGTGACGCGCTCACGCCCACCGCGACATGGGCGTCGATGCTGCACCACGTCCGTAATCTCGGCAAACCCGGACTGGTTGCGGAGGCAATCTCAGCCGTCGACATCGCTTTGTGGGATCTCTACGCCCGGTTGGCCGGCCAGCCGCTGTCGGTACTGATCGGCGCTGTCCACCCCGCAGTGCCCGTTTACGGCAGCGGCGGTTTCACCTCCTACGACGACCACCAACTGGCCGAGCAGCTGCAGGCCTGGGTCGATGCTGGCATCCCGCGGGTGAAGATGAAGGTCGGCCGCCACCCCGAGCACGACCAGCACCGCGTGGGTGTGGCACGCCGCGCGATCGACGACACGACCGAGTTGTTCGTGGACGCCAACGGGGCCTACACCCGAAAACAGGCACTCGGCTGGGCCCAGTGCTACGCCGACCAGGACGTCCGATGGTTCGAGGAACCGGTCAGCTCCGACGACCTCGAGGGGTTACGCCTGCTACGAGACCGAGGACCGGCTGCGATGGATATCACCGCGGGCGAGTACGGATACCAGCTACCGTACTTCCAGCAGATGCTCGACGCCGGTGCCGTCGACTGCCTACAGGCCGATGTCACCCGCTGCCTGGGCGTCAGCGGACTACGACGAGTCGCCGCTCTCTGCGACGCTCGCAGCATGGATCTGTCTCTGCATTGCGCCCCCCAGGTCAGCGCCCAGGTAGGAGTCGCCGTCTGGCACCTACGACACCTGGAGTACTTCCACGACCACGTACGCATCGAAGCCATGGCCTTCGACGGCGCGCTCACACCAGAAACGGGTGGACGACTACGACCCGACCGATCCCGGCCCGGGATGGGACTGACCATCCGCGAAGCCGACATCGAACCCTTTCGCGTCGGCTGAACTGGCCGTAACGGACCAACAGACGAGTCGGACAGCGGCGATACTCCCCGATCATCACGATTGGCCCCACGATGTCCTGGACGCGGTTGACGGGACTATCTGGCGATCTCGGCAGCAAGGAGGTGTCGCCCCCGGCGATTTCTGGAACAGCCCGGGGCGCAAATTGACGTACAGGCCGGGACGGTCAGTTCCCCCCTCGAAGTGGTGTACCTGATCTTTCGGGGGTCAGGCTGTGAGGGCAAGGTCTGTGTCAGCCTCCTGGTTACAGGAAGATCCGACCGAGTCGGTCCGGCGGCGGATCTTGTTGAGCCGTTTGGCAGGGTTGTTTGACCAGATCTGGGTCCAGACGTCCTTGGGGAACGTGGTGCAGGCGAGGATGTCGTCGCGGGCCTGGTCGAGGTGCTCAGCGACGGCGGGGAGCTTCTCGCCGACGTAGCCCAGCAGCCGCTCGAACTGGGTGTGGACGGCGCTGTGGTCGGGTTGGTCGTAGAGGCTGTGCAGCATCGTTTTGACCGCGGGCCACAGGCTCTTGGGGCAGATGCTCATCAGGCACGCGGCGTAGTGGGTGCGGCAGCGTTGCCAGCTGGC
>JBBQAB010000383.1:0-3484 GCA_038198385.1 Propionibacteriales bacterium | reverse complement strand
TCACCCGGCCGCCGGTGGTCAGGGTCACCTCGAGCAGCTCGATCGTTCGACCCGGACGCAGCACGCTCACCTCGACCCCGGTCTCGGAGGCGGTGAGCACCCCGAGGATCTCGTAGGTCAGGCGACCGACCTGCAGGTCATCGGAGCCGCGGGCCGTGACGAAGCGGTCGATGGAGTGCACGATCAGGCCCGCGACCGGACCCATGTGCTGCTCACCCGGCTGCCAGGCACCGCTAGCGTGTTCGGTGGGGGCGAAGCGGTGCTCTCCGAGCCGTCGGTAGTACGCCCCCGGTTGCCCGGGGAAGGACGGATCGGGAGCGGCCATGGCGGCACGCTACCCCCGGTCGGCCTCCCTCGGATGCTCCCGACCCCCCGACGCGATCACGGCCGGGGGTACCTCCTCCACACGTACGCCCGGATAGGTAAAGATGTGGCCATGGGAGCAGAGGTCGACGCGAGGCAGTTCACCCGCGAGGACCGTAAGCGTCATCGGGACAAGGTCCGCAAGGGGCTGGACGTACTGGCCCGGATGCTGACGGAGTCGCGCTTCGACTTCGAGCGGCCCATGGCGGGGCTGGAGATCGAGCTGAACCTCGTCGACGACGACTGCCAGCCGGCGATGCGCAACGCCGAGGTGCTGGCCGCGATCGCCGACGACGACTTCCAGACCGAGCTCGGCCTGTTCAACATCGAGATCAACGTGGCCCCCCGGCGGCTGGCCGGGGACGGGTTCAGCTCCTTCGAGCAGTCGGTCCGTCAGTCCCTGAACGCCGCCGAGCCGCAGGCACAGGCGGCGGGTACCCAGTTGGCCATGATCGGGATCCTGCCCACGCTGATGCCGGAGCACGTCAAGCTGGACAGCCTGAGCGACAACCCCCGCTACTCGCTGCTGGACCAGCAGATCTTCGCGGCCCGGGGGGAGGACCTGGAGATCTCCATCGAGGGGGTGGAGCGACTCCACATGGTCTCGGACACGATCATGCCCGAGGCTGCGTGCACCTCCACCCAGGTCCACCTGCAGGTCAGTCCCGACGACTTCTCGGGCTACTGGAACGCCGCCCAGGCCATCGCCGGCATCCAGGTGGCGGTCGGGGCCAACTCGCCCTTCCTCTTCGGTCACCACCTCGTCGCCGAGTCGCGCATCCCGCTGTTCGAGCAGAGCACCGATACCCGCCCCGAGGAGCTGAAGGCCCAGGGCGTACGGCCGCGCGTCTTGTTCGGCGAGCGGTGGATCACCTCCATCTTCGACCTGTTCGAGGAGAACTCGCAGTACTTCCCTGCCCTGCTGCCCATCAGCACCGACGAGGACCCGGCCGCGGTCCTGGACCAGGGCGGCGTGCCCCAGCTCGACGAGCTGCGGATGCACAACGGCACGGTCTACCGCTGGAACCGGCCGGTCTATGACGTCAGCGGGGGCGCCCCGCACCTGCGGGTCGAGAACCGGGTGCTGCCCGCCGGTCCGACGGTGGTCGACACGATGGCCAACGCGGCGTTCTTCGCCGGCCTGGTCCGGGCGCTCGCCGCCCAGGACCGGCCGGTCTGGTCGCAGATGTCGTTTCTCGCCGCCCACGAGAACTTCGCCGCGGGAATCCGGCAGGGCATCAACGCGGAGGTCTACTGGCCCCGGGTCGGTCACGTGCCGGTGGCGGAGCTCGTGGTGCGCAAGCTGCTGCCATTGGCGGCCCAGGGCCTGCGGGCCTGGGAGGTCGATGAGCAGGAGATCGGGCGGCTGCTCGACATCATCGAGCGACGTTGCCTACGTGCAGCAAACGGGTCGACGTGGCAGACTGCAGAGGTATCTCGGCGTGAGAATGTCGGTGCATCGCGGCCCGAGGCTCTTCGGGACATGCTCAAGGGCTATCTCGAGCTCATGCACAGCAACGAACCGGTTCACACCTGGGAGGCTCACTAATGTCAGAGACCGGGACCGCGGGGGCGGTCCAGACCGTCGACCCCGCGATCAGCCCCACTCTGTCGACGATTGTCGTCGGCTACTCATCCAAGCCCGAAGGTCGGGCCGCACTTTCCCGCGCCCTGACCGAGGCCCAGCTTCGCCACTCGCACCTGATCGTCATCCACACCCTGGATGACGGCGAAGTGGCAGGTCTCCACGACGAGCTTCTTGCCTCCGGTATTTCCCATGAGGTTCTCGCGGCGGTCGACGAGTTCGACCCGGCCGAGGACTTGATCACGGTCGCGGACCGGACCGAAGCGGAGTTCATCATCATCGGGCTGCGCAAGCGGTCCCCGGTGGGCAAGCTGCTGCTCGGGAGCAACGCTCAGCGCGTTCTCCTCGACGCCGCCTGCCCGGTGCTGGCCGTCAAGGCCTGACCTTCCGGTCGCCCGGCTGTCGCCGGGTGTGCTTCTGGCTCTTCTCCTTTCTGGACGGAAGGGTGCTCGCCTGTCCCGGTCGGGGGTAGGTCCGAACCCCGTCGCGCCGTCGGCGCCCTCACGACCAGGCGAGCAAGCCCGACGAATCCGACCCGACCAGTCGTGTGCCGGGCTTGGGTTCTTGGGAATCCGTGCCAGAATACGAACTGGAGCACCTATTGACATCCAATGGGCGCTGCATGCCCTAGTTCCAAGCGTGAGGACTCGAGAGGTTCTTTGTGACACCCCCCTCCAAGGTCGATACTTCAGCCCCAGTCGTGGACGCGGCGGCGGACCGCGCTCCGCAGGTCGCCGCCCCCGTGAAGAAGGCGGCGGCCAAGAAGGCGACCGCCAAGAAGGCCCCGCTGAAAGCGGTGGACCCGGCGTCGCCCAAGGCCCCGGCCAAGAGGGCACCCGCCAAGCGGGCCGCCAAGGCAGCGGCTGCGGCTGGCTCCAACGGGTCGGCCACCGCTGACGGCGACGTGGCGACCGTGACGGCCGACGTAGTGGTCGAGGTCACCAGCGATGAGGTCGTGCTCACGGTCGGCAAGAAGCGGACGCTGGACGACGTGGACGAGTCCGCCTTCGAGCCGGTGAAGGAGGCCAAGGTCGAGGCCGAGCTGACCGAGGACCAGGGCTTCACCCTGTCCGAGGCTGACGACGCCGACGAGCCTGAGCAGCAGGTGATGGCCGCCGGCGCGACCGCCGACCCTGTCAAGGACTACCTGAAGCAGATCGGCAAGGACGCCCTGTTGAACGCCGAGCAGGAGGTCGACCTCGCCAAGCGGATCGAGGCCGGTCTCTTCGCCGACGAGAAGATCAACGACGACAAGGTCAAGATCAAGCCGTCCCAGACCGTCGACTTCGGGTGGATCGCCGAGGATGGCCGCCGCGCCAAGAACCACCTGCTAGAGGCTAACCTGCGGCTCGTGGTCAGCCTGGCCAAGCGCTACACCGGTCGCGGCATGCTCTTCCTGGACCTGATCCAGGAGGGCAACCTTGGTCTGATCCGTGCGGTCGAGAAGTTCGACTACACCAAGGGCTACAAGTTCTCGACCTACGCGACCTGGTGGATCCGCCAGGCGATCACCCGGGCCATGGCCGACCAGGCCCG
>JBBQAB010000382.1:0-6045 GCA_038198385.1 Propionibacteriales bacterium | reverse complement strand
TGGGCGACCACGCGCGCAAGCTGGCCGGGATGCCGGCCGGCGAGCTGGCCGACCTGGTGCAACAGCTCACCGAGCAGATGCACACCGCCGCCGCCGACCTCCAGTTCGAGGTTGCGGCCCGGCTGCGCGACGAGATCTCGGACCTCAAGAAGGAGCTCCGGCAGATGGTCGAAGCCCACCGCTGAGCCGCCTGAGCCAGCGAGCGGACCGACCGCTTGCGACCGTAGGCTGAGCCGGTGAGCGCAACCCTGGTGGCCAAGGATCTGTCGGGTGGGCACGCCCACCGCACCCTGTTCGAACACCTCGACCTGACCGTCGCCCCCGGTGACGTGGTCGGGGTCGTGGGAGCCAACGGGGCCGGCAAGACGACCCTGCTCCGGCTGCTGGCCGGGGAGGCCAGCCCGCTGGCGGGCACCGTCCGGACGGCCCCGGCCGATGCCTTCGTGGGGTGGCTGCCCCAGGAGCATGACCGACAGCCCGGGGAGACCGTCGCTACCTACCTCGGTCGTCGGACGGGCACGACGGAGGCCACCCGGCAGATGGAGGAGTCGGCGGCGAAGCTGGGCGGCCCCGACCCGGACGCCGGCGACCGGTACACCGTGGCCCTGGAGCGCTGGCTGGCTAGCGGGGCCGCCGACCTTGAGGACCGGATCGCGCCCGTCCTGGGTGAGCTGGGGCTGGACGTCGGCCCGAACGCCCTGATGAGGACCCTCTCGGGAGGCCAGTCCGCCCGGGTGTCGCTGGCGGCGCTGCTGCTCAGCCGCTTCAACGTCGTGCTTCTCGACGAGCCCACCAATGACCTCGACCTGGCCGGCCTGGACCGGCTGGAGGCCTTCGTAACCGGCCTGCGAGGCGGTGTCGTCCTGGTCTCGCACGACCGGGAGTTCCTGGCCCGGTGTGTCACCCGGGTCGTCGAGCTCGACCTCGCCCAGAACGCGGTCTCGGTGCTGGACGGCGGCTACGACTCCTACCTGGAGGAGCGCGAGATCGCCCGCCGGCACGCGCGGGAGGCGTACGAGGAGTTCGTCGACACCAAGGCTGACCTCGTGGCCCGGGCCCGCACCCAGCGTGAGTGGAGCTCCAAGGGTGTCCGGAACGCCATGAAGAAGAGCCCGGACAACGACAAGATCCGGCGGGCGGCCAGCATCGACTCCTCCGAGAAGCAGGCCCGAAAGGTCCGTCAGATGGAGTCGCGGATCGCCCGCCTCGATGAGGTGGAGGAGCCCCGGAAGGAGTGGGTGCTGCAGTTCTCCATCGGCTCGGCGCCCCGGTCCAGCGCGGTCGTGGCCACCCTGAACGAGGCGGCCGTCAGGCGGGGGGCGTTCACCTTCGGACCGGCGTCGCTCCAGGTCGAGGCCCGTCAGCGGATCGGGATCACCGGACCGAACGGTGCGGGGAAGACCACCCTGCTGTCGCTGCTGCTGGGCCGTCTCGCCCCCGACACCGGCGGCGCCAGTCTCGGCGCCAGCGTCGCGGTGGGTGAGATCGACCAGACGCGGACCGGGCTGCGCGAGGACGCGTCGCTGGGCGAGTCCTTCGGTGAGGCCGTCCCGGATCTGGACCCGGCCGAGCGTCGCACCCTGCTGGCCAAGTTCGGGCTTCGCACCGACCAGGTCACCAGCCCCGTCGGCCGGCTGTCGCCGGGGGAGCGGACCCGGGCGGCGATGGCACTACTGCAGGCCCGGGGCGTCAACCTGCTGGTCCTGGACGAGCCGACCAACCACCTCGACCTGCCTGCCATCGAGCAGCTGGAGGAGGCGCTGGACGCCTACGACGGGGCCCTGCTGCTCGTCTCCCACGACCGACGGCTGCTGGAGAACGTCCGATTGGACGAGCGCTGGCAGGTCGAGGGCGGTCAGGTCACCCGCGTCTGAACCTGCTGGAAACCCACGTAGACGTAGGTTCTATTCGCCCTGCCCAGGTTGCAAGCCAGGCAGAGCGGTCGCAAGCTGCGCAAAGTTGTCGGGACGGGGACGGGGACGGGGACGGGGACGGGGACGGGGAGCGAGGCCGGGGTCGGGGTTGGGGCCGGGGCCCGGCCCTGCGGCTTGTTTCGCCAATCGGGGGTCGCCCCTGAGACACTGGTTGTCGGAGGGGAGTATTCCCTGACGTCGGCATCGTCAACACGGTTGGACGGCAATTTCTGCGTTCGCCCGGTGCCTCGGCCGGTTGAGACCGGCGGAAGAGACCTCCGAGACCGCCATGCACCTCGCCCCGTCTCGGAAGGCACCTCCGTTGGCTGTTCACCTGTATGCCTGGATCATCACCGTCGTCGTGATGGTCACCATCCTCGCGATCGACGTCTTCGTCATTGGCCGTCGGCCGCACGAGCCCTCCATGAAGGAGGCCGGTCTCGCGATCGGCGCGTTCGTCGGGCTGGCCATCCTGTTCGGGCTCGGCGTCTGGGCCGTCTCCGGACCGCGCTACGCCGGCGAGTTCTTCGCCGGCTGGCTCACCGAGTACAGCCTGTCGATTGACAACCTCTTCATCTTCCTGATCATCATGACGAAGCTCAAGGTGCCCCGGCACCTGCAGCAGTTCGCGCTGCTCGTCGGCATCATCCTGGCCCTGATCTTCCGGGGCGTCTTCATCGCGGTGGGTGCGGCCGCCATCGAGCGGTTCGCTTGGGTGTTCTTCATCTTCGGCGCCTTCCTCATCTACACGGCGGTCAAGCTGTTCCTCGACTACCGCGCCCAGGACGATTCCGAGGGCGAGGACATGAAGGAGAACGCCGTGATGCGCCTGGTCAAGCGGCGCTTCAACGCGGTCGAGGACTTCCGCGGTACCCAGCTCACCGTGGTCGAGAACGGCAAGCGGCTGATCACCCCGATGCTTTTCGTGATCATCGCCCTGGGTAGCACGGACCTGCTGTTCGCGCTGGACTCGATCCCGGCGATCTACGGCCTGACCCAGGAGCCCTACCTCGTCTTCGCGGCCAACGTGTTTGCGCTGATGGGCCTGCGGCAGCTCTACTTCCTCATCGGCGGGCTGCTCAAGAAGCTGGTCTACCTGTCCCTGGGACTGTCGGTCGTGCTGGGCTTCATCGGCGTCAAGCTCGTCTTCCACGCCCTGCACGAGTACCACCTGGCCGACTGGGCGCCCTTCGGTGGGGAGATCCCGATCTGGCTGTCGCTGTTGATCATCATCGGGACGCTGATCGTCACCACCGTGGCCAGCCTGGTCAAGTCGCGCCGGGACGAGGCCGCCGAGACGGTTCGGGACACCTCGCCCGGCCCCCACTGAGCCGGTCCAGGTCGAGCCCCGGTCCCGGGTTGAGGGCCCCGGGCCGGGGCCCGCCCAGCCTGAACGCCGACAACCGCCGTCCCCCGAGGGGAGCGGCGGTTGTCGTCTGTGCGGGTCAGGCGGCCTGAACGCCGGCCTCGAGGGCCGGCTCGAGCGCGGCGACCACCAGGTCGGCGACGTCGGAGGTCAGCCGTACGTCGATCGCCTCGAGCACGTCCGCCGGCACCTCGTCGAGGTCGGGCTCGTTGCGCCGGGGCAGGAAGACCGTGGTCAGCCCCGCCCGCTGCGCCGCGAGCAGCTTCTGCTTCACCCCGCCGATGGGTAGCACCCGGCCGTTCAGGGTGACCTCGCCCGTCATTCCGACGTCGGAGCGCACCGGGCGCCCGAGCGCCATCGAGGTCAGCGCTGTCACCATCGTGACACCCGCGGAAGGGCCGTCCTTGGGGACAGCCCCGGCCGGCACGTGGATGTGGATGGGCCGGTCCAGTACCGACGGGTCGCTGATCCCCAGCGCTGCGGCGTGACTGCGGACGTAGGAGAGGGCGATCTGCGCCGACTCCTTCATCACCTCCCCGAGTTGACCGGTCAGGGTCAAGCTGCCCGTACCCAACTTGGCGTCGGTGGCCGGAGCCACCCCCGCCTCGATGAAGAGCACGTCGCCGCCCAGGCCGGTGACGGCCAGACCGGTGGCCACCCCGGGAACCGAGGTGCGCTCGTGCGCCTCCGGGGTGAACCGGGGCCGACCCAGGAAGTCCCGGAGGTTGGTCGCCGTGACCACCAGCCGGGTCGGCTCCGTCCCGGTCGACTCCTGGCGCGACAACCGGGTGGCCGCCTTGCGCAGCGCCTTGGCCAGCAGCCGCTCGAGCTGACGTACGCCGGGCTCACGGGTGTGGTTGGCGGCGATCTCGCGCAGCGCATCCTCGGTGAACTCCACCTCGTCGGCGGTCAGCGCCGCCCGCTCCAGCTGCCGGGGCAGCAGGAAGTCGCGGGCGATGGCAATCTTGTCGTCCTCGGTGTAGCCGTCCAGCTGGACGAGCTCCATCCGGTCCAGCAGGGCCTGTGGGATCGTCTCGATGACGTTCGCCGTGGCCAGGAAGAGCACGTTGGACAGGTCGAGGTCGACGTCGAGGTAGTGGTCACGGAACGTGTGGTTCTGCGCGGGGTCGAGCACCTCGAGCAGGGCCGCCGCCGGGTCGCCGCGGTAGTCCGCCCCGACCTTGTCGATCTCGTCCAGGATGACGACGGGGTTCATCGAACCGGCCTCGCCGAGGGCCCGGACGATGCGGCCCGGGAGGGCGCCGACGTAGGTCCGGCGGTGGCCACGGATCTCGGCCTCGTCCCGTACGCCGCCGAGGGCGACCCGGACGAAGTTGCGTCCCAAGGCGCGGGCGACGGACTCGCCCAGCGAGGTCTTGCCCACCCCGGGCGGGCCGACGAGGACCATCACGGCCCCCGAGCCACGGCCGCCGACCACCTCCAGGCCGCGCTGGGCGCGGCGGGAGCGGATGGCCAGGTACTCCACGATCCGGTCCTTCACGTCCTCCAGACCGTGGTGGTCCGCGTCGAGGACGACGCGGGCGGCGTCGACGTCGGTGGCGTCGGTGGTGCTGACACCCCAGGGCAGGTCCAGGACAGTGTCGAGCCAGGTCCGGATCCAGCCGGACTCAGGGCTGGCGTCACTGGCCCGCTCGAGCTTGCCCACCTCGCGCAACGCGGCCTTGCGGACGTCGTCGGGCAGGTCGGCGGACTCGACGCGGCCGCGGTAGTCCTGGGCACCGTCGGGCTCGTCCTCACCGAGCTCCTTGCGGATGGCGTTGAGCTGCTGGCGCAGCAGGAACTCGCGCTGGCTCTTCTCCATGCCTTCGCGGACGTCGTCGGCAATCTTGTCGTTGACCTCGGTCTCGGCCAGGTGGTCCTTGGCCCAGCCGACCAGGACCCCGAGCCGCTCGGCCACGGCGGGGGTCTCCAGCAGCTGGCGCTTCTGGCCGTCGGTCAGCCAGGAGGCATAGCCGGCCAGGTCGGCGAGGGCGGAGGGGTCGGTAACCTTGTTCACGGTGTCGATCACCTGCCAGGCGTCGCGCCGCTGCAGGGTGGCGATGACCAGCGACCTGTACTCCGAGGCGAGCTGACGAACCTCCTCGGTGTCCGGGCCTGTCGCGTCCAGCTCCTCGGCCTCGACCCACAGGGCGGTGCCGGGCCCAGGGACGCCGGACCCGATGCGGACGCGACGTTCCGCCTTGATCACGGCGGCGGGTTCACCCGACTGCAGGCGACCCATCTGCACGATCGAGGCCTCGACGCCGTACGAGGCGTAGCGGTCCTCGAGGCGGGGAGCCACCAGGAGCAGGCATTGCTGTGGGAGCCGGCGGCATCCACGGCGGCGCGGGCGGCGTCGTTCAGCTCGACGGGCACCACCATGCCCGGGAGGACGACAAGGTCAGTGAGGAAGAGAACGGGCAAGCGGGTAGTCGACACGGGTCCAACCTCCAGAGTTTGGCCGCTCGACAGGGTTGAGCGACATGGACTCAAGGCGCCGACCCGTGGGATTCTTCCGGTGTTCTCCTTGAGCGAAATCGACCGCAGTTGTTGTAGGTTCTCGCGCAACTTGGCATCTTCTCGTTTTCTTGTCATCGGCGTGTCACTCTTCTCAGTAAGTTGTCATCAATGAGACTCTCGATGGGTGGAGCAACAATCGCTGTTGGGCGTGGAGGTTCGCTTCCTTGACGGGAACGGGGCCGTGGTGTCGTCGTCACTTGGCAAGGTTGACGCAGCCGCGGTGGTCCGCGGCGGACCGGTCCGACC
>JBBQAB010000381.1:0-6105 GCA_038198385.1 Propionibacteriales bacterium | reverse complement strand
CGCGGGCGGTCCGGGGGCCCACCGCGCCCCGAGCGCCCCGGGGCGTCACCCCCCCGGACGCCACGGGCGGGGGCCCCCCCGGGCCGCCACCCGGCCGCACCTGGGGTGCGGGCAGGGAGCGGACCCAGGCGTAGTCGTTCCTCAGCACCTCGACGCGGACCAGCTCGACCTCCATCGAGGTGAAGATCCGCAGCCGACAGCCCGAGACCGGTGAGATCCATCGTCGGGCGGTGCCGGCGATCTGGTTGCGCGCCAGCGAGGCGATCTGGTGCCGCTGCCCGGGGGCCGCCGCGGCGTGCCAGCGGGTGAGGTGCTCCCCGGCCGCAAACTGCCGCGCGAACTCGAGCGTGGCTGTGCCGTCGTCGACGACGGTCACCGACGCGGGTCGGGTGACGGAGATGATGACCTGGATCAGACCGGAGAACGGGTCTCCGATGACGAGGTGGTCGACGCCGGCGAGCTCGGCCGCCATGGCGCGGACGCTGCGGGCCACGGCGGCGCCGCCCAGTCGCGGCTCGTGCCAGGTGACGGCGTGCCCGGCCTCCCGGGCCAGCCCGCTCATGGCGCGCAGCTGACCACGCCCCGGCCCTTCGGCCGGGGGGAGCACGACGATCGGCACCCCTCGAGCCTCCGGGTCGGTCTGGCCCAGCTCGATCACGTTCAGGAGCTGGGCCGGGCTCTCGACCAGAGCCAGGGCGTGGGCCGGGCTCACGAGACGGCGGCCAGGCTCTGCTCGGCCTCGACGACGCCGCTGACCCGGCGGAGCTTCTTCATCGCGGCGAGCTCTCCGTCGTAGACCTTCTTGACGCCGTCGCCCAGGGCCTCGGTGACGACGCGGATGTCGCGGACCAGGCGGTGCAGGCCCTGGGGCTCGATCGAGGCGGCCTGGTCGGAGCCCCACATCGAGCGGTCGAGCGTGACGTGCCGCTCGACGAAGACCGCACCGAGGGCGGCGGCGGCGACCGTGGTCTGCAGTCCGGTCTCGTGGCCCGAGTAGCCGATCGGGACGTTGGGGAACTCGGCCTGCAGGGTGTGGACCATCCGCAGGTTGAGCTCGCCGGCCTGGGCCGGGTAGGTGCTGGTGGCGTGGCAGAGCAGGATGTTGTCGCTGCCGAGCACCTCCACGGCGTGCCGGATCTGGCGCATGGTCGACATGCCCGTGGAGAGCACGATGGTGCGGCCGGTGCTCCGCAGCTTGCGCAGCAGCTCGTCGTCGGTCAGCGAGGCCGAGGCCACCTTGTGGGCGGGCACGTCGAACTGCTCGAGGAAGTCGACGGACTCGACGTCCCACGGGGAGGCGAACCAGTCGATGCCGCGCGTCTTCGCGTGGGCGTCGATGGCGGCGTACTCGTCGTGACCGAACTCGACCCGGTGCCGGTAGTCGATGTAGGTCATCCGGCCCCACGGCGTGTCCCGCTCGTTGGCCCACTGGTCGCGGGGGGTGCAGACCTCGGGGGTCCGCTTCTGGAACTTGACCGCGTCACAGCCGGCGTCGGCCGCGTGGTCGATCAGCTTGAGCGCGTTCGACAGCTCGCCGTTGTGGTTGATGCCGATCTCGGCGGTGATGTAGACGGGACGGCCGGGGCCGACGAGGCGACCTCCCAGACGACGCACCGGGCTTTCCAGGTTCCATGAAGGGTTCATGGGCCTGACGCTAGGAGCCTCAGATGGACGGACGCCCGTCGACATCTGAACGGACGGCGAACAGCCGCCGACCAGAAGGACCACGTCACCGGGCGTTCATCCGGGGTTCAGAAGCCGGCCACTCCGCTCTCACCAGGACCGGGGTCAAACGTCCTAGCCTGCCCGGGTGCCCGCCCTGTCCCGTTCCGCCCCCACGCCGCAGCTGTCGGTCGTGGTGCCCTTCTACAACGTCGAGGCGTACGCGGCCCAGAACCTCCGCAGCCTGGCCGCCAACGCCGGCCCCGAGGTCGAGTTCGTGCTCGTCGACGACACCTCCACCGACGACACCGCCGCCATCGTGGCCGAGGGCGCCGCGCGCCTGCCCGGCGCCCACGTGCTGACGCTGCCCTCGAACCGGGGCCTGTCGGGGGCCCGGAACGCCGGTCTGGCGGCCGCCCGCGGGCGCTACCTCACCTTCCTCGACGGCGACGACGTGGTGGCCCCGGGCTACTACGCCGAGCTGCTCGCCGCGGCCCGGACGCTGCAGTGTGACGTCGTGCGCACCGACCACGTTCAGGTCCGCGGTCGGGAGCGGACCGTGCACCGGGTGCCGTACGGTCCCCGGGGGCGGGTGCGACCGGCCCGGTCCGGGATCGGGCCGGCCCACCGCCGGTCCTCGGTCGACGCCCCGTACGCCTGGGCCGGGGTCTACGACCGCCGGCTGCTCGAGGCCGGGCTGCTGGACTTCGACGAGACCCTGCGGACCTGCGAGGACCGGCCCTGGGCCTGGCGGCTGCACCTGGAGGCCGACACGATGGCCGTGGTGGGCCTGCACGGGGTCCGCTACCGGCGGGAGGTCGCGGCCTCGCTCACCCAGCTCGCCGACGAGCGGCAGTTCGACTTCCTGCCCGCCTTCGCGGGGATCATCGCCCGGGCCCGCGCCGACCGCGACGCCGAGCTCTTCCTGCCCAAGGCGATCCGGTCGTTCTGCGCGATGGCCTGCCACCACCTGGCCCAGCTGGACCGCTACCCGGTCGAGCTGAGGCAGCGGCTGCAGACGTTGACCGCCCGGTCGCTGCGGGCGCTGCCCGCGGCTGACCTCGACCCGGTGGTCGGGCTGCTGGACCCGGTCCGGGCCCAGACCCTGACCCAGCTCCGGAGCGTCGCGTGAGCACCCAGATCTTCGTGGCCTCGACCGCGTTCGGCCTGGCCACCGTGGTGGCCGCCCTGGAGGCGGACCTCTTCGAGCCCGCCGAGCGACGGCTGTTGGTCCTGGCCAACAACGCCGCCATGCCCGAGGCGTCACCTTCGGTGGCCGATACCGTCGGCTTCGCCGCTCTCGCCGCCCGCTTCGACGAGGTGCTGGACTACAACCAGGCCATCGCGCCCCAGCACCCCTCGGCCTGGAACCCGCGCGGGGTGGACCTGCCCCTGTGGGAACGGGCCTTCCGGCTGCTCTGGCGGCTGGGCGAGGACGACGTCCGGCTGGTGCTGGAGAGCATCCAGGTCAGCCCGGCCCAGGCCCTGTCCCGGATCTTCGCCCAGGCCCCGATCGAGGTCTACGCCGACGGCCTGATGAGCTACGGGCCGACCCGCAGCCCGATGCCCGACGATGTCGGCGCCCGGATCGAGCGGCTGCTGCACCTGGACCTGGTGCCGGGGCTGGCGCCGCTGCTGCTCAGCGAGTGGGGCGTCCCCACGGTGCTCGTCCCCGTCCCGGTGTTCCGGGCCGTGGTGGCCGAGCTCGACGAGCCCAACCGGACCCCGACGTACGCGGAGCCGGTCGCCCTGGTGCTCGGCCAGTACCTGTCCTCGGTGGGTCTGCTGTCGGAGACCGAGGAGCTCGAGCTGTACGCCACGATGCTGGCGGCGGCCTCCACGGCGGGCTGCGCCCGGGTGCTGTTCAAGCCACACCCGGGAGCCCCGACCGGCCAGGCGGCCCAGCTGGTCCGGTTGGCGATGGCCCGTGGTGTCCGGGTGGAGCTCGCCCCGGCCTCGGAGCTCGCCGAGACCCTGTACGCCCGGGAGCCGGTGACGCTGGTGCTGGGGTGCTTCTCGACCGGGCTGCTGACCGCGGCCACCGCGTACGGGGTGCCGGTGGCCTGCCTGGGCACCGAGCTGCTGCTGGAGCGGCTGACGCCTTACCAGAACAGCAACCGGGTCCCCGTCACCCTGGTGGACGCCCTCGTACCTCCCCTGACCGCGGCCGTGGTGGCGGCGCCGCGGGGCGGCGGGGTGCTGCGAAAGGTTCCGTTCCTGTCCGAACTGGTGGTGGCGGTCGCCTACGCGATGCAGCCGCAACTGCTGCGGGCCCGCCGAGGCGAGGCGGTGGCCTTCCTGGGGCAGCACTTCCCCGGGCAGGCCCGCTACTTCAAGCGGCGCCGGCTGACCCGGCTCGACCTGCCCGGTCGGCTTCCCCCGCGGCCGGCGGAGCGGGCTTCGTGGCGGGTGGGGGCGCGCCGGCTGCTGCGCTCGGTCACTCCGACCGGCTGAACCCGAGCCCGCCCCGGGCGGGCGCACCGCGTCAAACCGAGGGTCAGCCGTCGACCTGGAGCTGCTTCAGGGCCTCCCGTGCGGGGGCGAGCAGCTCGGGGGTGGTGTCGGGGATGGAGGCGTAGAACAGGCCCGCGGTCTGGCCGCTGGCCACGATGGCCACGATCAGCCGCTCGCCCTTAGTGCGCAGCCCGGGGATGTCGAAGCTCAGCTGCGACTCCACCAGCCAGGCGCTGTGACCGTCGATCGTGGCGCTGTTGTTGACCTTGACGTCACTGGTTACCGGGTTGTTGCCGTAGAACTTGCCCAGGATGCACTTGACCACGATCTGGGCTCCCTGCTCTGGGGTGAAGAAGCCGTCGCCGGCCTGCAGCTCCCCAACCAGCACCGAGGCGACCCAGCTGTCCCCGCGCTGGTCGTAGTTGCTCTCGACCGTGACCTGCTGGACGGCCACATCGGTGCCGAACGGCACCCGGTTGTCGCCCTGCTGGGACTGGAAGGGGGGGCCCAGGGTGGGGAAGGACACCGGGCCGCCGTGCACCCGTCCGTCGTTGGGGTGCGACTGCGGGGTGGGTGCCCTGCTTGGCTCCGCGGGGCAGACGCTCCCCGAGGCCTGCCCGTTGGGCGGGTTCCCGGTCGTGCCCACGCTCCCGCTGACCGCCCGCACCGCGACCACGACGACCACGATGATGACGACGAGCAGGGCGGCGCCCGCTACCCACCAGCCGACGGGGGACCGCTTCTTCTGGGTTGCCTGGTACTGGCTGTACGGGTCCTGCTGCCCACTGTTGCGTCCGGACCCGAGGGGGCTGAAGCCCGCGCCGTACGGGTTCGCCTGGGGCGGGGTGGCCTGGCCGGAGCCGTACGGGTTGTGCCCGTAGCCGACCGTGGAGCCACCGGAGGTGGTGGGCATGCTGCCCCCGGCTCCACCGCCGTCACCGGGGATGCCGGCGGGGCCGACCAGACCCTGGGTGGGCGGGGGAGCGCTCGGGTTGGGAGAGGTCGCCGCGGACCACGCTTTGCCGTCCCAGTAGCGGTAAAGGTTCTGCCCGCCCCCGGGGTCTGGATACCAGCCTGCGGATGCGCTCACGGCGCCGATTCTAGTGGCGGAGCCAACCGGGCTCAGCCGAAACGACCGGTGATGTAGTCCTCGGTCGCCTTCTGGGTCGGGTTGGAGAAGATCGTGTCGGTGGAGCCGATCTCGATCAGCCGGCCCGGCTTGCCCTGGGCCGCGAGGTTGAAGAACGCGGTCTGGTCGCTGACCCGGGCCGCCTGCTGCATGTTGTGGGTGACGATGACCACCGTGAACTGCTCCTTGAGCTCCCCGATGAGGTCCTCGATGGCGAGGGTCGAGATCGGGTCGAGGGCCGAGCACGGTTCGTCCATCAGCAGGACCTGGGGCTCGACCGCGATAGCCCGGGCGATGCACAGCCGCTGCTGCTGCCCACCGGACAGTCCGATCCCGGCCTTGCCGAGCCGGTCCTTGACCTCGGTCCAGAGGTTGGCCGCCAGCAGGGACCGCTCCACGGACTCGTCCAACACCTTCTTGTTCTTCACCCCGTTCAGCCGGAGGCCGGCCGCCACGTTGTCGTAGATCGACATCGAGGGGAACGGGTTGGGTCGCTGAAAGACCATTCCCACCACGCGTCGGACTGCGACGGGGTCGACCCCGGTACCGTAGAGGTCGGTGCCGTCGAGCTGCACCCGGCCCTTCACGTGGGCACCGGGGATCACCTCGTGCATCCGGTTCAGGGTGCGCAGCAGGGTGGACTTGCCGCACCCGGACGGGCCGATGAAGGCGGTGATGCTGCGCGGCGGGACGCTCAGCGTCACCCCGGCGACGGCCTGGAAAGCGCCGTAGTAGATGTCGACGTCTTTGAGGTCGAGGCGCTTGGCCACTGTCATTCCTCCGCTGGGTACGACTACTACTTGGTCTTGATCGCGAAGAACCGGGACAGCACCGTCGCCAGCACGTTCAACAGCGCGATG
>JBBQAB010000380.1:0-7104 GCA_038198385.1 Propionibacteriales bacterium | reverse complement strand
GCCCCGACGAAGTTCTTGTCCGGGCTGACCCCGTCCCACGACGTCAGACTGTAGTAGAAGAGGTTCACCACCGGGATGTAGGTGAACACCACCAGGAACGCCAGCGGCACGGCCAGGAACAGCCACGGCGTCGCGATGGTGAGCGGGCGCCGCCGGTGCTCCCGGGTGGGGGCAGCCCCCGCGGCGGACGGGTCTCGAACGGTGACTGCCCGCTCAGCCTCGGTGGGGCCGACCGATGCCTGCGTCATGCCGACACCTCCCTCAGCCGACGTTCGCGATGGCGTCGGCCCACTTCTTGTTCAGCTCGGCGAACACGCTCTGCTCGTCACCGGGGGCGGCGCCGCGGGCGACGTCGACCAGCTTGCGCGCCGAGTTGGGCGAGGAGTAGAAGCCGACCTCGGACTCGTTGTCGATCTTGCTGACGGTGCCGGCGTTCTCCTGGTTCAACGTGATGTAGTTGATCGGCAGCTTCTGGTAGTCGGCCAACGTGCTGGGCATCGGCTGGCCCTTCTCGGTCGGGATCGAGCCCTGGTCGGAGGCGAAGCCGGACTTGTCGGTGAACCAGTCGAGCCAGGCGCGGGCAGCGTCCTTGTGCTGGGAGTGGATGCTGATCGCCTGCAGATAGTCGGGGCCGGTCACCGGGCAGAACTTCCCGTCCTTCTGGAACGGGTAGGGCGCGAAGCCGATGTCGGCGGGGTCGGCCCCTGCCTTCTTCGCCGCGTCCTGCATCTGCACCATGGCCCAGGAGCCCAGCCACATGGCGCTGACCTTGCCCTTGCCGAGCAGCGCCTTGGAGTTCTCCCAGTTGGTGGTCGTCGGGTCCGGCTCGATCAACTTCTGGTTGGCGACGGCGAATATCGTGTTGTAAATCTCACCCGGTCCCTTCCCCAGGGTGAACGGCGCCTGGTCGGTGGCAAGTGCGGAGTTGGCGTTCGAGTCGCAGGTCGCCGACCCGAGCGCACCAGACCAGCTCTGCAGCGGCCAGCCGTCCTTGTAGTTGGTGTAGTACGGGATCGCTTTGGTCTTGGCCTTGACCGCCTGCAGGTCGCCGATCAGTTCCAGCGGCGTGGTCGGGGGAGCGGTGACGCCGGCCTCCTGCCACACCTTCTTGTTGTAGACGAACCCGTTGGCGTTGCCGAACGTGGCCACGCCGTACACCTTGCCGGTCGTCTTGCCGTCGGTGGTCCCGAAGTCTGTCCAGTTGTACTTCTGCGACATGTCGGTCGCGTCACCGAGGGACTCGAAGAACTTCGGGTAGTCGGTCTTGGAGATTGAGGGCGGGATGAGCAGCACGTCGCCGTAGTTGGACGTGTTCATCCGCGTCTTCACCTCGCCCTCGTAGTCGGTGACTGCCTGGAAGGTGACCTTCACGTTCGGGTAGAGCTGATTGAACCCGGCGGCGTACTTGGCGAGCGTGCCGTCCTGGTTGAGGTCGGTGCGGTTGGTGAGCACCGTGATGTCGCCGCTGACGTCGGCCGGTTTTCCGGTCGGCTTCGGCGCACCGCCAGTGTCGCTGCTCGCGCCGCCGCCGCCGCCGCACGCGGTCAGGGCGAACACACCCGCGCAGATCCCCGCGAGGGCTCCTACCAGTCGTCGGTTCATACGATTTCTCCTTCTAGACGTGATGTCTGTTCTTAAGCGTTTAAGCAAACGAGTGGGTCGTGCTGACGGGGTCGTTCGAGCTGGGGTCAGGACCCACCGTTCATGGTCTTGGCGTGCGCCGCGAGCACGGCCGCGGTCGCCCTCGTCGGGTTCGTGTTGTCGGCCCGCCAGACGATCCGGTAGCCGTCGTAGTCGGGGTAGAACGAGCCGTCGTCAACCCGTGAGGTCAGCAACCAGAACTGGTCGGAACCACGACCGTCCTCGACGGTCGTGGTCCAGGCCCGGTACGCCGCCGTCCGTGCCGCCTCGTTGGGAACGACGCTGCCAGCCGAGACGTTCAGCCCGTACTCCTCGATCACGACGGGCTTGCCGAGGCGGGCACCGTCGCGCAGGTGGTCGCTGATCCACGTGGTGCCCCACGCTGCGGGATCCTTCGCGGCGGTATCACCCCAGTGCTGCGGATAGAGGTGCACGGTCCCGTAGTCGACGGCGGGTAGCGCGACCAGCTTCTTCCAGTGGTTGCCCTCGTAGTCGGAGTACGGGTAGTCGGCGTTGCCCGAGTCGCCGTAGAAGCCCTCGTCGCCGACCGCGACCAACTGGTGTGGGGCGTGGGACCTGACGAAGCGGCTCATCTCATCGGCCCAGGACAGGACTGCCTTGCCGGTCTTGTCACTCCGGTTGCGGGGCTCGTTGGCCAACTCGAAGGTCATGATGGTGGGATCTGCGTTGTAGTGCAGCCCGGTGTAGGGGTTTTTCCGGCACATCACGTGACGGGCCCAAGCCTTATAGCACTTTTTGATCGAAGTGGTGGTGTAGAAGCGGTCGTGGTTGACCGCGTCCCCGGAGGAGTCGTCGTCCAACCCGAGGAACCACTTCACGTACTGCTGCATTCCGCCGTAGTCCGGCCAGTTGTTGGTCAGCACCAGCACCAGGCGTAGCCCAAGCTGACCAGCCCTGTAGACGGTGTAGTCCAACGCGTCCAGAGCGTTGTCGTCATAGACGTAGGGCTCGGGCTGCAGGGCGGTGAAGGACGCTCCGGAACCGTCGGCAAAGGCCCATGCTCGGACGACCTTCAGCGACATGGCTGCAGCATCGTTCAGCGCCGCGTCGATCATGTAGTGCGACTGCTGGTGGAGGTAGTAGGTGTTGGTCCCGGCGAACCTGAAGGGCTTGCCATCCAGCCGGAACTGCCCGCCGTGGGCCCGGACGAAATGCCGCGGTCGGTGCTTGCTCGACCCGGGTGTCGCATCGGCGGGCAACGCAGGTAGGACGGTGAGGCTCGCCGCTGCAGCGCCGCCGATGAGAACTGATCGTCGGGTCGGGCGAGCGGGTCGGGCGGGAATGGGTCGGGGCTCTTGCACGTGGAACCTCCCACTAGTCATCGTTGACTTCGTTGACATCGACTCAAGCGCTTAAACCTTTAAGTGTCAAGAGCAACGGCAAAATCTTCTCGCGGGAGTCTGAGCTCAGACGAGCCCGACTGTCCCTGCACAGCAGGGCATCGCCCCCGTTAGTTAGGACCCGGCCATCAGGCCATCCTTACGGATCCAGGCTGAGTCTGGGCGATCGCGTCCTGTACGTCCGCGGGCGCCGAACAACGAAGACAACTGAGAGGGTCTCTCACAGCAACAGATGTTTTCGGCGGTTGTCACTCGCCGAGGACCCGGTTGACCCGGGGACTGCCTGAACTGAGGGCACACAGGAACTCGATTGCTCAAAGGGGTAGCCAGGGGTAGCCAGCCAGTTCCAGACCAACCACCCGACGCTCGCTGCGGTTCGATTCTGCGGCGCTACCGGGACACGATGATGCCCGCAGAACCTGACAAGGGTGCGGACCGAGCGTAGGTTGACCATCATGAGACGGGCCCGCGTGGCCACGACCCTGACGCTCGTGTCCTTACTGTTGGCGACCGCCTGTGGCGGTACGCCGCTGGCCGCGCACGCCGAGTCGTTGACCCTGTACACATGTGTCAGCGACACCACAGTCCAGCCCGTTCTCCGTGAGTTCGAGAAGATCCACCCTGGCCGCCCGCTGCACCTCTACCGTGCACCGACAGGCGAGCTGAACGCACGCGTGGCCGGCGAGGTGCGGTCCGGAGGGCTCAAGGCGGACGTCATCTGGGCCTGCGACCCACTGACGATGGAGGGCTACCTGGCTCACGATCTCGTGGGCGGCTGGATCCCGAAGACCGACATCCCCGCCACGGCGCGTACCGCAGACTACGTCGGCGTGGCCATGCTCTACATGGTGGCGGTGAACACGAAGGGCACCCCCCCTATCGGGTCATGGTCGGACCTGACCGACCAGGAGTACCGCGGGGGAGTCGCGCTTCCCGACCCGAAGACTGCTGCTTCCGCACTCGGAGCTCTCGGCTACTTCGCCCAGGATCAGCGGTACGGCCTCGACTTCTACGCCGCGTTGAAGAAGAACGGAGCTGTACAGGTCAGCACCCCCGACAACGTCACCACCGGGGTCGCCGAAGGTGTGTATCGGGCGGGTCTCACGACCGCCAACTCTGCCTACGCCGCCCAGGAGAGCGGATCACCGATCGAGGTCGTCTGGCCTGCCCCGGGCGCCATTGGCATCTACGGCCCGATTGCCCTGGCGCGGCATTCGGGCGGGTCCGTTGCGGCCAAGGACTTCATCTCCTTCGTCACGAGCAAGGAGGGCCAGACTGTGATCGGTCAGTCCGGCTCCTATCCGACGCTGCCGGGCGTCGGGGGTCCGACCATGCCCGCCGGTGCGCCGGTGGTCTATCCGGACTGGTCGACACTGTCGACACAGAAGGGTGATCTGATGGGGAGCTATTCGCGGATCTTCGGCGGCTGAGCGTGCGCCGAGGCCGCGCCCTGCGCCGCAGCGCAGCCGTCCTGGTGGTCGGAGCTGCTCTGATGGTCGTGGTGGTCCCGCTGCTGGAAATGGGACGAACGGTCTGGTTGGAGGGATCGGGTCGACTGGACGACCTCCTGGCCTCACCGGGCCTCGGCGCGGCGGTCAGGAACTCCTTCCTCCTGGCCCTGGCTGCCACCGCCCTCTCAGTCCCCGTAGGGACGCTGCTCGCCCTCGCTTTGGGTCGTTCTGACCTGCCCGGCCGGTCGTTCTGGCGGGTGGTGGTGCTGTTACCGGTTCTGGTTCCGGACTTCGTCCTCGGTTACAGCTGGCTCCGCTCGTACGGCCGTTCCGGGCTGACCGACGACCTGGTCGGGCTCCACTGGCAGGGTGTCCAAGGGCCGGGCGGGGTCCTGGCCGTGGTAAGTGTCAATGCGGTTCCGCTGGCGTATCTGATCACCGCGGTGGGTCTCGCCGCTCGGGCAGAACCAGCGGCAGAGCGAGCGGCACGGGTCTCGGGCGCTGGGCCGCTCGTCGCCATCGCCACCATCACCCTGCCCTTGCTGCGCCCCGCCATCGCCACGGCCGCCGCGCTGATCTTCGTGCTGACCCTGGGAACGTTCGCCATCCCGCTGGTGATGGGAACGCCGGCCGGTTTCAGCACAGTGACGACGCGGATCTACGCCAGCATCGCCCAGAGCAGCGACCCGGCCGCGTTCATCGAGGCGATCGCCCTCGCATTGCTCCTGGTGTTGGTCACGGCACTGGTCGTGGCCCCGACCGATCTCCTGCTCGGCCCCCGGTTGCGGGTGACCCGGGTGGCCACCACCGATGTCAGATCGTCCAGCCGAAGCAGCAGTGCTGGTCGGTGGATCGCGGGGTTGATCGGCACCTACCACCTGGTCGCTGTAGGCCTGCCGCTGCTCTCCCTCGCGGCTACGGCGGTCACGAAGGCGGCGGGACTGCCGCCGACGCCCACCAACTGGTCGCTGGCCAACTTCTCCGCGGTGCTCAACGTCCGAAACGGTGCCGCGCTGTCGCGCAGTCTCTTGCTGGCCTCCGTCGCGGCGACGCTCCTCGTTCTCCTCGGCGGGTGCGTCGCGGCGCTCGAGCGCGGCGTCGCGGGCCGTGGCATCGCCACCCTGGTCACACTCACCCTGGTGCTTCCCGGTTCGACGCTCGGAGTCGGGCTGATGCTGACCTACGGTCGCTGGCTCGGCGGCACGCTGACGATCATCCTGCTGGCTTATCTCGCGAAGCTCTGGGCCGTTGCGCACCGACCGATCTCGGGTGCACTGGATCGACTGCCGCCCGATGAGCTGCGCGCCTCCAGGATCAGCGGCGCCACCCCGCTGACCGCGCTCCGGACCGTCGTGCTGCGACCACTCGCTCCGGCGCTGGCCGGCGCCTGGTTGGTCTGCTTCCTGACGGCGTTGCACGAGGTGACGATGTCGAGCCTGCTGTACGGGCCCGGCAGCGAGACCTTGGCCGTGGTCGTTCTCAACACCTTGGAGCTCGGACGGGTGGGAGTGACCGCTGCGTTGGCGGTGCTGTTGACCCTGGTGCTCCTCGTTCCGGCCCTCGGGTTCTGGTTCCTTCTCCGGCGGTTTCACCGCGAACCCCGATCGGGGCCGGCCCGTGCCGGCTGACCCGGCGGCCGGGCCAACCAAGGCAGCGGCCTTGGAGCTGCGCGGCCTCTCGGTCAGGTACGGCGCGGTGCCAGCCCTGACCGACCTCGACCTCCAGGTTGCCGCTGGTGAGGTGCTCGCTCTACTCGGACCCTCGGGCTCGGGGAAGTCGACCCTGCTCCACACCGTCGCAGGGTTCCAGCCGCCGCACGCCGGTGAGGTCTGGCTCAAGGGCCGGCGGGTGGCGTCGCCCTCAGGCTGGGAGCCGCCGGAGCGGCGGGAGCTGGCGATGGTGTTCCAGAATTACGCCCTCTGGCCCCACCTATCGGCCCTCGACACCGTTGCTTATCCCGCACGGCGGCGAGGTGAAAGCCGGAGCCAGGCCCGGGCGCAGGCCCCGAGCATCCTGGACCGCTTGCGAATCGCCCACCTGGCCCACCGGCACCCGTCCGAGCTGTCCGGTGGGGAGCAGCAGCGGGTGGGTCTTGCGCGGGCGCTGGCCCGCCAGGCCGCGCTCTACCTGTTCGACGAGCCCACCGCACACCTGGACACCCACGTGCGCGGGGTGTTCCTCGAGGAGCTGCTGGTACGCCAGCGCGACACCGGTGCGGCGGCGCTCTACGCCACCCACGATGCGGAGGAGGCGCTCGGCCTGGCCACCCGTGTTGCGCTAATGGCGGCTGGTCGGGTGATCCAGGTGGGGACCCCGGAGCAGGTCTACAGCGAGCCGGTCGACGAATGGGCTGCCCGGTTGACCGGCCCGGCATCGGTGCTGACGTTGGAAGGTCACGGCCCGGTGCTGGTGCGGCCCGAATGGGCGTCACTGGGCGGGGAACGATCGGCCCGGCTCGACCAGGTGCGGTTTCGTGGCGGGCACACCGACTGCCTGCTGGACACCGACGAGGGTCGACTGCTTGTTCGCGAACCCGGGCCGCCGCGCTCTCGACCAGGCGATCGGGTGACCTGGACCCTCCGGCGCACCTGGCCTCTGCGCTAGCCCGGCGACGACGGCGCCGGCACGACGACGAACGGTGCGCTCAGGTG
>JBBQAB010000379.1:0-5151 GCA_038198385.1 Propionibacteriales bacterium | reverse complement strand
GGCGGCCGCCGGCTCGACGAACACACCAATCCCGGCGAGGCGACCGTCCATGTCCTCTCAGGCCGAGTCAGCCTGAGCGCGGCGGGCAACACGTGGAACGGCTCACCCGGCGACCTGCTCATCGTCCCAGACTCGCTTCACAGCCTTGAGGCCCTCGAGGACTCAGTCGTATTGCTGACCGTCGCCAAACTCCCCTGAACACCCATTCTCCTTCCCCGCCGAGTCAACCATGGTCGCTGCGTTACCGAAGATGGTCGGTCGCTGGTGTCCCGACAGGCCGCAGCAGACGTGGAGGCGACAGTGACGGTGGTCGCCGAGCACGCCGACGGATCGCCGGCCTGTTCTATCCCGCCACGCTGGCCGCTCATCTCAATCCTGACCCCGTCGCAACGCCGAACTCCGCACCGAGCGTCGGCGAAGGATCGCGGTTCGCGCGTTTGCTCGTTCCGTTCATGCCACACGCCGTGGATGGGAGGAGGGAGAGGAGTTCCTCGAGCTCGCTGACGGCGTGCACGTCGGCTCAATGGGGGCTGTCGAGCTGGGCTTGCTGGCCGGGGAGCTGGGCTTGGGCTGCCTTGACGTCGCAGGTCTAGAGTGACGTCATCGCTGAGGTCGAGGTAACATGTGCGGACGGAACTTCCGAGCATTTTCAGGACGCGAACACCCATGAAGCCCACTACCCCGTGCTGCACCCCGATGGTTCGTTGACCGTGAACCGCATGGACCAACCCGGGGACGGCTCGCCGCCCGCTTTCGATGAGGTCGTCGCTCGTTACGACCGAGAGCAAATCCTCGGATGGACGGAACGGTCGTAGGCACTCGCAGATGCGGGCGCGGGTCGGTGCTGCGGCCGGGTCCAGTGTCGACGCCGAGACCACCCTGACACTTTGCCCGGGATTTCTCGTCTCCGATACGCCTGACTGTCGCACGGGTCTAGTCAGGCACGGAGGGCATCAGGGTCTCGTGGGAATCGGGGTGGGCGCAGTGCTGCTGGGGCAGCGGCGTACTGCTCGTCATTAACGGGTCCGAGCCGTTCCTGGCCTTCGGGTGCCCTTGCTGCGTCCCTCAGCACGGCGAAGCAATCCCACTGACCGGCGACTGCTCGGCGTGGCCTCATGCCGGGGGCATCGTTCTCGATCGAGTGCTGGGGCCGCGTACCCCGGCCCGTCATGTGCCCTGCCCTGCTGCCCGAAGCTGTTGCTGGGCCACGCGGCGGCGGCGTTGTGGCGGATAAGACCTCGGCTGACCGGGCCCTGCACCCGGCACCACTGAGCCAGGCGCATGCCGTCAACGACGAACGCTCGGCGTCTGCGTCCTGCCACCCGCCGCCTCAGACCTGATCAATGACCTCGCTTCCGCCGCTTTCACCGCCGGCTGACCGTGCATCGTCACCTGGAGGGCGAGGGGGGCGGCTCGAGTTCGCGGAAGCGGTCCAGGTGAGTGCGGAGTGCCTCGACGGGTGTCGCACCGAGCTGCTCCTCCAGGGTCTGGAGGAGCTGACGGGCGTCCTCGGCGAGTGCGCGGCCGCGTTTGGTCAGCCGGATCAGCAGCCCGCCGCGCCGGGCCGGGTTCGGGACCAGAACCAGCAGGTCGTGCGCGACGAGGCCCTGGACCAGCTGGGGGGTGGCCTGCCGGCTCTGGCCGAGGCGTCGGGCAAGTTCGGCGGGGGTGGTGCCGCTCCGGTCGAGGTAGGCGAAGACCAGGGACTGGGCGGGGCTGAGCGCAGGCCAGCCGTTTTGCTCGAGCCCGACGAGGAGCTGCCGGTCGAACCAGCGGCTCGCCCGCAGCAGCAGCAGCGCGAGAGGGACCTGGGTCACCCGTCCAGCCTATCGGCGAGCCTGGGGTACATTGTCAAGTGACCTGACAATGAGGAGGGGCAGTGCGGTTGGTGGTGTTCGGGGCGAACGGCGGGGTGGGGCGTCGTGCGGTGCAGGTCGCCGCGTTGAAGGGGTACGAGGTGGTCGCGGCGGCGCGAACGGGCGGAGCACACCCGCCGGGGGTGGTGTCGGCCGTCGTCGATGTGGGCGACGCCGTGGCGGTGCAGCGGGTGGTCGAGGGTGCCGACGTGCTGCTGTGGTGTGTTGGGGTCACCAAGCGGTCCGGCCCCCGGGTCGGACGGGAGGGTTTGCCGCGCGTCCTCGCGGCCGCGGAGCGGTCGGGGGCTACCCGTCTGGTCTCGGTGTCGGGGGCCGGGGTCACGTTGCCCGGGGACCGAAAGGGTGCCGGGGCCCGGCTGGTCTCGGCGCTGACGCTGCGCCTGGCCCGCGACCTGGTGGAGGACAAGGCGGGGGAGCACGAGCTTCTGAGGGCTAGCACCCTCGACTGGACCGAGGTGCGGCCACCCCGGCTGGTCGACGACGAGGGTGGAGGTCAGTGGGCTCTGGTGGAGACGGCGCCGGGGCTGACCGCGGCGGCGGTGCGCAAGCTGGACGTGGCCCGGGTGATGGTGGACCTGGCTGGCTCGGGGGACTGGTCGCGCCAGTCCCCGTTCCTGGTGACGGTGCGCCGATGAGGGCGGTACGGTTCGCAGAGTTCGGGGATCCGGGCGTGCTGAGCGTCGGGGAGATGGCGGACCCGCGGGCCCCGTCGGGGGACGAGCTGCTGGTCCGGGTCGAGGCGTCCAGCGTGAACGGGACCGATCTGGGGCTGCGGCGCGGGGACCTCAAGATTGCCACCTGGGGGCGGATGCCGTTCGTCCCCGGCTTCGACCTTGCGGGCGAGGTGGTGGCCTGTGGACCCCAGGTGACCGCGTTCTCGCCGGGCGACCGGGTGATGGCACTGCTCGGCCACGGAGGCGGCGGCCAGGCCGAGCAGGTGCTGCTGCGCCAAGGCCGGGCGGCCTCGGTCCCCCGCTCCTGCTCGGTGGTGGAGGCGGCGGCGCTGCCCCTGGCCGGACTGACCGCCCTGCAGGCGCTGTACCGGCACGCCGGCCTGCAGGCCCGGCCGGGGGCACACGTCCTGGTGATGGGCGCGGCGGGCGGCATCGGCTCCTTCGCCGTGCAGCTGGCCTTGCGGACCGGTGCCCATGTCACCGGCGTGGCCAGCAGCGCCAAGCTGGCCTTCGCCGCCGCATTGGGCTGTGAGGAGCTGCTCGACTACCAGGGCGAGGACGTGACCGCGAGCGGTCAGCGGTGGGATGTCATCTTCGACAGCCCCGGACGGTACTCGTTCGCCGCCTTGCGACACCTGCTCCGTCCTGGTGGGGTGATGGTGTCCACCCGACCGGTCGCCAAAGACACCCCGCGCATCCTGACCACGGCCCTGCGCCGCGCTGGACAGCCGCAGTACGCGGCGGTGATGACCCAGGCCCGCTCTCAGGACCTCGCGCACCTTGCCGCGCTGGTCGACCGCGGCCAGCTGCGAACGAACGTTCACCGCAGCTTCCCCATGACCCGAGCCGCCGAAGCGCACCAGCTCGCGGGGACCACGGCCACCGGCAAAGTCGTGCTCGAGGCGCCCTGGACCTGACCCCCACCACCCGAGGGCGGCGTATCCCGACCCAGCCGGTCGGCGATGCCGATGTGGCCTCAGGCGCTCAGTGCCAGCGGGTCCGACCGGCGGCGTACGCCTCCGGGGCGACGGGTCTGCACGTCGGCCCAGGCGTGCTCGAGCCGGCGTACGGCTTCGGTCAGGACCGCTTCGCCGGCGGTGAAGGGCAGCCGCAGATGGCGCTCCCCGCCCCCGTCGACGTGGAAGCGGGGCCCTGGAGTCACGAGCACCCCGTGGTCGTGGGCCAGCCCGGCCAGCCGGCTCGACGCCTCGTCGGGCAGCTGCACCCACAGGGTCAGCCCACCGGCGGGGACGGTGAAGGTCCAGGTCGGGAAGGTCGCGCGCAACCGCCCGGCCAGGTGGTCCCGCTGCCGTCGGAGCCGGGTCCGCTGCTCGGCCAGGACGTGCGCCCCGTCGGTGAGCAGCCCGGCGACCACGAGCTGCTCGAACGGCGCGGCCCCCAGGTCCATCGCTGCCCGGGTCTCGATCAGGGGCCGGACGAGGTCGTGCGGGGCCCGGATCCAGCCGATCCGCAGACCGCTCCAGAACGCCTTGCTGGCCGAGCCGATCGTCACCGCTCCGGGCGCGTACGCGGCGAGTGGCGTCCGCGGAGCGCCGCCGTCCAGCGCCAGCTCCACGAGGGTCTCGTCGACCAGCAGCCTGCTCCCGGCCCGGCGGACGGCCCCGGCCACCTGGGGCCGCAGCTCCTCGCTCATCCAGGCCCCGGTCGGGTTGTGGAAGTCGGGCACCAGATAGCTCAGCGCCGGGCGCACCTGGCCCAGGGTCTGCTCGAGCTCGACCGGGTCCCAGCCCGACGCCGGCAGCGGATAGCCGGCCAGCCGGATGGGCTGCGCCCGCAGCGCCTCGATCGCATTGCTGTATGTCGGGGTCTCGGCCAGCACCCGGTCGCCCGGGACGAGCAGGCAGCGGGCG
Organism: Propionibacteriales bacterium; assembly: GCA_038198385.1. Taxonomy (GTDB): domain Bacteria; phylum Actinomycetota; class Actinomycetes; order Propionibacteriales; family Propionibacteriaceae; genus Microlunatus. The sequence goes on along the minus strand of JBBQAB010000379.1, from coordinate 729 downwards.
ACCACGTTGAGCGCGGACAGCGCCCCGTTGGTCACGACCAGCTGCCCGGGGTCGGTGGGCAGCCCCCGCGCGGTGAACCACCCGGCCAGGGCCACCCGGAGGTCCAGCAGCCCATCGGGCAGATACCCGGTGCTGGCCAGCAGCTCGGGCAGCCGGGCCGCCGCACCCGCGTACGCCGCCGCCAGCCCGGCCGGTGCCGAGCCGCTGGCGCAGGTCATCCCGATCGAGCCGTCCTCCTCCCCCAGAGGACCGGGTAGGTGGGTGCTGACCACCCGGGCGTGCGGGATGGTGGCGAAGTTGCCGGCCCCGCGGCGGGCCTGGAGATAACCGGCCGTCCGGAGGGCCTCGTACGCGGCGGCGATGGTGGAGCGGCTGAGCGAGAGCGACTCAGCGAGCTCGCGCTCGCTGGGCAGCCGGACCCCGCCGCCGAGGCGGCCGTCGACGACCAGCAGCCGGACCCGCTCGGCCAGGTCGGCGTAGACCGGGGTGGTCAGAGGGGTTCCCACCAGTCTTTCGCGCAGCTGGGCGGCAGAGATCGAGCGCAGGGCCATGGACGTCATCTTGGCACAGAACTGGCCTGGTTGGACCAGTCCAGTTGTTCCGGATTGGCTCTGGCCGACCGCCGGTCACCGGGGCAGGCTGAACGCCATGGCCCGTCTCCCTACCCGCACCCGGCGCCCATCCGCCGGCCGGCCCGCTGCCCCTGGGTTCGACCACGCCGCCCACCTG
>JBBQAB010000378.1:0-4267 GCA_038198385.1 Propionibacteriales bacterium | reverse complement strand
TGCCGCCGGGCGTCGGCCGCCGCCCTGCGCAGGGCCCGGGTCGCGGCGCCCGCCCCGCAGCCCAGGTCCGCCAGCCGTACGGTGCCGTCGTCACCGCGCGCCCCGTCCCCAGGCCGCAGCAGCGAGTCCGCCGCGTCGCGCAGGTGCCGGTGGTAACCCGGGTTCAGGGCGACCATCAGGTCATACCGCGGGGCCGCCTCGTCGAACGCCACGGGCAGTTCCTCAGTGTCGATCAGCGTCACGTCGGCCTATCCTTCCAGGTACGGGTCGGCGGGACAGCCAGCGCCGCCACAACAAGATCGCCAGGGTCACCATCGCGAACCCGAAGCCGAAGTCCTCCACCGGGATGTCCCACGGGGCCCGCAGGCCGAGCATCTGGCCGGGGTTGTAGATCACGATCGGGTCCGACAGCTTGGTGAGCCAGCCGTCCACCGGGATCTGGAACGCGAACACGATGAGCATGGTCACCCAGTACTGGACCGTCCGGAAGATCCCGGTGCGCAGCCAGAGGAGCTCCAGGGCGACCACGCCCAGGATGGCCAGAACGGTCAGCAGCGTGTACTCGGGGATGCCGGTGTGCTCAGTCATCGACGCTCACCCGGCTCGGCCGACGCCGTCGCAGCAGCTCCAGGACGAACCCCACCGCCTCGTAGGTGAGCAGGCCGCAGATGGGGATCACGACGAAGAAGACGAGCTCCTCCACGGGCATCCCCAGGCCCAGCTCCAGACCCGAGACGAAGCGCGGGTTGTAGGTCCAGTGCTCACGCAGGATGCCCGCGATGTCCCAGACCGAGAAGATCAGGACCACGGGCACCAGCGCGAAGAGCAGACCCCCGGCCCGGCGGTAGACCCGGGCCCGGAGGACGAACTCCAGCGGCAGGGTGACCAGGAGGCACCCGGCCATCAGCAGCAGGTACTGGTAGCGGTCGATGTCGATCATCCTTCGGAGGTCGGAGGGTGAGGGGGCCGCGGCCCGCGTCGGACGGAGGGTGACACGGGGGCCACGGCAGAGAACCTACCTCCCCACTCCAGCCCCGAGGGCCCACGACGGGCCCCTTATAGCGGTGTTCTCCCACGTGGGAGCACCTTTTCGGATTCCCGGTAGGGACCCTTTTCAACGGTTACGATCGGCCCATGCCCAGCGCGAACAACCCCGCTCCGGGGTCGCGCCGCAGCGGGAGCTCGGGCGATGTCCGTCACAGCAACCTGACCCAGGTGCTGCGCTACGTCCGAGACCACGGACCGAGCAGCCGACACGACATCGCGCACGGCTGCGGTCTCGGGATCTCCACCATGACCGACCTGGTCGGCGAGCTTCGCCACCGACGGCTGGTCCGCGAGCTCGACCCCGTACGCCGGGCGGGAGCCGGCCGCCCGACCCGGCCCCTGGAGGTGGACGGCGACCCGTGGGTGGTCCTGGGGGTGCACCTGGACCGGGACCAGATCCTCGTCCGGACCGAGACCGTGGGGGGGCTGGAGCTCGGGCGGGACGAGGTGCCGGTCGACCTGGGCCGGCTCGGCCCCACGGACAGCCTGAACGCTGTCCTGGCTCTCCTCCGGGAGCAGCTGGGACGGCTGGCCGCGCCCCGCCGCCTGGTCGCGGTGCAGCTCGGCTTGCCGGGTCACGTCGGCCGGGACGGCCTGGTCGTGAGCGAGGGCCTCGGCTGGGACGGGGTTCCGCTGGCCGACCGGGTGGCCACCGCGCTGACGGGCCGGGGCCATCCGTCCGTGTACGTCGGGGCGGCCGACGAGACCCAGCTGGCGGCGCTCTATGCGGCCCGGACCGAGCTGGGTCTGCCGTCGGACAGCATCGTGGCCTACCTCGGCGGCAGCCGAGACATCAGCACCGCCGTCGTGGTCGACGGCGAGATCTACCTCGGCGTCGCCGGCGGCGGCGGCGGCTTCGGGCACGCCCACGTCGACCCGACCGGCCCGTTCTGCTGGTGCGGCCGCCAGGGCTGTCTGCAGTCGCTCGCGGGGCCGGTTGCCGTGCTGGTGGCGGGTAACCTCCTCACCCTGCGCGAGGCCACCCTGCTGGTCGGGGAGCAGCCCGATAAGGCCCTCCGGCTGCTGGCCGAGGCCGTAGCCGCCGGTGAGCCCGCGGTGCTGCGCGCGCTGGAGCGCGCGGGCCTGGCTCTGGGCCACACGGTGGACGACATCATCGGCATCCTCAACCCCGACGCGGTCGTGCTCGGCGGCTACCTCGGGTCGATGGCCGCGCAGCTGCTCCCGGTGGTGGAACGCGAGACCGCCACCCGGATCAGCCGAGGACCGTTCCACGCCACCCGGGTCGTCGCCCTGGGCGCAGGGGTGAGCCGGCCGGTGGCCGGGGCGGTGCTCGCCGCCCGCGACGCCTGCTTCGCCGACCCGCTGAACCTGACCCTGCGCCTGGGCGTCTGAGCTGAGCACCTGCGCGGGCCACCTGAGCGGGGTGCCCCCTCAGCGCTGTAGGTCGGCTGCGGCCAGCACGACGGCAGCCGCTGTCCAGGTCAGTGGGGCCACCGCCCCCGGCTGCCCGGTCGGACCCACCTTCTCGGGCAGTGACCCGGCCGTGGTCCGGTGCGCGTCCAGCCACCGCAGCCACGACACCGCCGTGATGCGGTCGCCCAGGGCGGCGGCGGTCAGGGCGTACGTCGAGGTCGACGTGGTCCAGCTGATCCCGTCCGGCCGCCAGGATCCGCCCGGAGCCAGACCGCCGGCCGGCCGGGTCATCCAGCGGGGCGCGGCCGTCCAGGCCGCCCGGGCCCCGGGGTTGACGACGTCCGCGAACGGGGGCAGCAGGAAGTCCACCCCCAGGTCGACGCTGTCCGGGCTGCCCCCGAGGTGCCGCGGGTAACCGGCGGGGCCGAAGCGGGCCGTGATCGTGGCGCCCAGGCGCACGGCCGCGGCGCAGACGGCGGCGGCCCGCCGCTCGTCGCGGCCCGTGTAGAGGGTGCAGGCGGCCTCCAGCCCCGCTCGGAGCAGCGCGGCGGTGGCCAGGGTCGGCCGGTACTCCCAGACCTCCCAGTAGTCCGCGGACACCGGCGGCAAGCCGGAGGGGCGGGCGAGGAGACCGAGCGCGGCGGTGCTGGAGCGGTCCACCAGGCCCCGGTGGCGGGCCCAGAAGCCGGCCCGGTCGGGCGCGGGGACCGCCGCCGCAACCTGGGCGGTCGCCCACAGCGCCCAGCCCGTCCCGTCCAGCTGGTCACCGCGGTCGTCGGGGACCCCGCTAGCGTCGGGGAGGTAGCGCGCCTGGAACACCCCCGACGTCGGCTGCACCCGGCCCAGGAAGGTGAGGACCCGCTCGGCGTCGGCCAGGTGCCCCGTACGGGCGTACGCAGCCGCCACCAGAGCGGAGTCGCGCGGCCAGACGTAGCGCCAGGGTCCGCTCCAGCCGGCGACCGGCACCCCGTCGGTCCGGCTCAGGACGTTCAGGTCGAGCAGTGCGTCGCGCACCATCGTGCTGTCGGCGAGCTCGGTCACCACCGGCACGGTGCCCGCAGCCAGCCAGGCCCGCTGCTCGGCCGCGAGCCGGGCACTGTCGGGAGTCCCGGCCAGCACCCGGGTGCCGGGGACCAGGATGCCCGGGGCGTCGCCGGTCACCTCCACGACGCGACCCTGTGGGCCGAGAGCGACCGTGTCAGCGTGCAGCGACAGGGGTTGGGCGAACCGGTCGGAGACGAACCCCGACCCACACAGCCCGACCACCACGACCAGGGCGAGCAGCCCGAGCAGCCGGGACCGGGGCTGCCGGGCCGCGCCCGCCAGGGGGCGGCTCAACACGGTCGACATGACCGGCAGCCTAGTGCCGGTCCCGGCGCGGCGGGCCTTAGAAGCCGGCCACCTCGTGCGGGACGTACGCCGACTCGAGCCGGGCCCGGTCCTCGGCGCTGAGCTCGAGGTCGAGGGCGGCGACCGCGTCGGTGAGGTGCTGCGGCTTGGTCGCCCCCACGATCGGGGCGGTGACCGCGGGGTTGCCGGCCACCCAGGCCAGGGCCACCTGGGCCCGGGGGACGCCCCGCTCCTCCGCGACGGCCGCGACCGCGTCGGCCACGGTCTTGTCCTCGTCGCGATAGAGGGTGCGGCCGAACTCGTCGGTCTCGCTCCGGGTCGTCTCGGCGTCCCACGGCCGGGTCAGCTTGCCGCGGGCCAGCGGGCTCCACGGGATGACCCCGACGCCCTGGTCGACACAGAGCGGCAGCATCTCCCGCTCCTCCTCACGGTTGAGGAGGTTGTAGTGGTTCTGCATGGAGACGAACCGGGTCCAGCCGTTGCGCTCGGCCAGGTA
>JBBQAB010000377.1:0-3668 GCA_038198385.1 Propionibacteriales bacterium | reverse complement strand
GTACGGTCCAGGTGCTCGGGCCGGGCGGGGAGCTGCCCATGCGCAGGTAGTCTCCCGCGACCGCCCGTGGGGTACCTACCCCCCCCTCGAAGCTAGCTGTGGTGGGTGATGAGCCTCCTCTTCCTGGTTCTGGGTGCTGCGCGAATCCTGGACGAGCCGGGCGCTCTTCTTCTTCTTGGCGGTGTCCCAGATCCTCCTGGGGGCCGCGACGCTGGTGGTCCTGGTGTGCTCGGACCGTCGTGACCGACGGCTCGCCCAGCTCGACGACGACGGCACTGGCTGATCGGTCGGTGCTTGATCGTGACGGACTAGGGGAGCCGCACCTTGGCCGGGCCTGTTCAGGCGTCGTTTTAGGAGGCATTTATGATCATCGATACCGCGTTTGACTTCCGATCAGACGCTGGCCGGCGGGATCCTGACTCCCGCAGCAAGACTCTGCGCCGCTACCACCAGCTGTTGTGGAGCAAACCGTTGCCGGACGGTGCGCCCTTCGAGCTGGACGTGACCACGAAGGGGGACTACCTCCATCATCGGTCTGATCTGGGCGAGTTCTGGCTGTCCAGCGACTCGGTAATCCCCAGTTTCACTGGCCACATCAGGATGGCGCCGATTACCGATCAGCTGAGCGACGAGGAGCATCAGTCCTTCATCGCCCTCACCTACACCATGGGCGGAATGCTGGTCTTTCCGTCGAACCGTATCGACCGAAAGCCGACGATCAACGGTGCCCGTGGTCTCACCCGCAAGATCTCGGACCGGATGGATCTGACGCTGGAATGCATTCGCCTCTTCTACCGAGGGGAGTGGAGCCCCCTCAAAGCCACCCTTGACCGGTACGACGACTTCTTCCGGCTGTTCGGCAGCTTCCGCGGCTACGTGCAGTTCTTCCTTCTCGATGATCTGTTGACCCCCGACGGTTCGGCCGTGCGGTTCTTCCTTCCGTTTGCCGACTTCGACTCAGCCCCGACGCCTCAGGACCTCGGCTCCTACCGTGACTACCGGGAGAAGAGCATGGACTTCGTCCGAGCAAGAAACCTTCGTATCAACCAGTTCTGTACCAGCGCGAGCTGAAGGCTAGCGAGCCTTCAAACCTCTCGACCTTCAGAGCACATCGCAACCGACTGACCGACCGACCGAGGGCGGCCGGGCCACGGAGCGCGCCGCCGACACCTCAGGCTGACGGCAGGCGGCGAAGCTCCACCAGGCTGACCTCGCGTCGACCCACCCTGCGACGGTGGCCGCCGACCAGAGTCCGACCCGGACTGAAGCGAGAGGAAGGTCCCGGGCCCAGCTCGGTGGCCGACCGGCAGCTGACCGAGCAGTTCACCGTCCGGGACTGACCGCCCGGAACCCCGCCGTGGCCACGAGCTCGTCGTCGGTTCCGACGGCGATGACCTCGACCGGCCAACGGGTCAGAAACTGGTCGAGGCGACGGCGACCACCGGCCAGGACAGCGGTGGCCAGGACGTCGGCGGTGACGATGTCGGGCCCGGCGACCGTGACCTGACGGAAGTCCTGAGTTGCCGGGACGGCCGGGGCAGCCGGGGCCGCCTGGGCCGGTGGACCGGCTGAGCGGGCGGGCTGACGCCAGACGTGCTCACCCCGTTCGGCGGTCCCGCTGGTCGCCACCGCGGGAAGAGCGGCCGTGCAGGTGAACTGGGACAGCAGGGCCTGCGGGTGGTGGGGGACCACGACGCCGACGACCCACGGCGCCCCGCCGTCCGTTCCCGTCACCAGGACGTCCCCGCCCGCGTTGACGCACCAGTGGTCCAGGCCGTGCTGGCGGAGGGCTTCACCCGCGGCCTGGATCGCGAGGGCCTTCACCACCCCGGACAGGTCCACGACCCCGTCCGGTCGTCGGGGGGTGAACGCACCGTGCGTGGCCTTCGACCACCAGCCGGCCAGGTCGTACGCCTCGCGCAGCTCCGGTGACGCGTCCTCGGGGGCCAGCTCACCCGACGCCAGCGCTGATCCCTCTGATTCTGGACGGTAGAGCGAGAAGCGTTCGTCGTAGGCTCGGAAGACCCGTCGGACCTCCGTCCCGGCGGCCTCTTCCAGGGGCACCGGGGTCGCCACACTCACCGTGGTGCCCATCGTGTCGAAGACGAAGCTCACATCGCTCCTTCCCGCTGGTCCGGAGCCGCAGCGTACTGCGGCGCTGGTCCCGAGGCGGTACTGGGGGGCGCGGCCGAGGGGACCGGACGGACCAGGCGGCCCGACTCAGGCTCCGAGCGTGCGCAACGGCCAGGCCGGCCAGCGCCCGTCGTCGAGCGTGGCGAGCTGGGCGCGGATCGCGCTCGCCTCCCCCTTCGAGAACGAAGCCTGGCCCGAGCCGCCGGTTCGCGAGTCGGGCGTGGTCAGAGCGACGTGGGTCCAGGCCCGCCGGCCGACGGGGAAGTGCTCGCGCAGACCGCCGCCGGCGATCCCCAGCAGGCAGTCGACGAGCTCCGCGGCGACCGCGCCGACGGATTCGTCGCACGCGTCGCAGCCGCAGTCGGGGAAGCCGGCCTGGAACAGGGCGCCCGCGTTCACCGTGATGCGGGCCTCGGTCAGCGTCAGTGTGACCGTCGCCCCCTGCCGGGGAAGCATCTCGATCCATTCCGAGTCAGCGGTGCCGCCGGATCGGCGCACAGCGATGTCGTACCACCGGTCCAGGTAGGTCACCATCGCCTCGGCCATCGGGGGGAGGGCGGCGAAGCGCTCCGGATGGGACGCCCGTGAGTAGGCGTCCTCCGGGGGGCCGTCGGGATAGCGACGCCCGTAGTCGATGAGCCGGCCGTCCTCGTCACGATAGGTCTGGGCGGGCAGGGACGGTGGCACGAACGGGGCGGTCGGCAGGGTCAGCGCAGGGGCGTCGACGGGGTCCAGGGCCCGCATCTCCTGGTCGTCACGGTGGGCCTGTGGCCAGCCGTCGATGGTGTCGAGAAAGTCGGCGTGCACGCCCCGGTCCCGGATGAGGCGCCGCGTCGCCGGGACGACGGCGAGCGACATCGCCGGGCCGCTCACCTCCGGCTCGGAGGTGAACATCCAGGTGGCGTACGGGTGGGCCGCGGTGAGCGTGTTGCCCAGGAACAGGGCCGCCGCCTTGACGTGCTCCTCACGTTCCGCCAGGTCGGGATGGTCGCCGAGAAATTGCAACAGGGCGGCCCGGTCGACGGCAAGGTCGGCCGGGTCGGCGCCGTGAGCAAGGGCGTACGCCACGAAGGACGCGTAACCGCTCGCGTGCCGAAGATTCCCGCCGTCGTCGCTGCCGAAGGCACCGGCATCGGAGAAGCCCATCCGCCAGGCGGGGCCGCCCGGAACGCCGTCCCTGGTCAGCGGCACGGCGGTCCCCGCAAAGTACGTCTCAGTCACCGGACGATCGTGGCACCGTCACCGAGCAACGGCCAAGCCGTTTCCGCGGCTCGGTGACGGCTTCAGCTGACGCGCTGGGCTGCGCGGCGCAGGAGCAGCGTACGGGAAGGGCTCTTGGACCCGGGGTCGTCGTCGCGGGTGGGTGGGCCGCCACGACGGACGGCCCACCGGTCTCCCGGCGGGCCGTCCTGGTCCTGGCCTGACGCTCCGCATCAGCCCCTGTCGTCAGCGGTCAGCGTCGATCGGTGAGTGGTCAGCCGTCAGGCCGTCAGGCCGTCAACGGTCGCCGTCCACACCGGGGATTGAGGCGCCCG
>JBBQAB010000376.1:0-3704 GCA_038198385.1 Propionibacteriales bacterium | reverse complement strand
TCCAGGGTGATGCGGCCGGTGTCCGGCTGCAGCAGCCCCGCCACCAGCGACAGCAGCGTCGACTTGCCCGAGCCGTTGGGTCCGAGCAGCGCGACCACCTCGCCCGGGGCCACGTGCAGCTCCACGTCGAGGTGGCGCTGGGCCAGGGTGGCCCGCAGGTGCAGCCCGCTCACCGTGCGGCCTCCCGACCGCGTGCGAGGACCACGACCACCACCGCCACCACCACGAGGACGAGCGAGAGCGCCACGGCCGCGTCGGGATCGGTCTCGCGCTGCAGGTAGATCTCCAGGGGCAACGTCCGGGTGACCCCCTGCAGGCTGCCGGCGAAGGTCAGGGTCGCTCCGAACTCACCCAGGGATCGGGCGAACGCGAGCACGGCTCCGGAGAAGACGCCGGGCATGACGAGTGGCAGGGTGACCCGCAGGAGGGTGGTGGTCGGTCGGGCCCCGAGCGTTCCGGCCACGACCTCGTACCGGTCCCCCACCGCCCGGAGCGTTCCCTCCAGGCTGACGATCATGAACGGCAGGGCGACGAAGGCCTGTGAGAGCACCACGGCCGTCGTGGAGAAGGCGATCTGGACGCCCAAGATCTCCAAGGACTGGCCGATGAGCCCCCGGCGGCCGTAGGTGTAGAGCAGGGCGAGGCCCCCCACGACCGGGGGCAGGACCAGGGGAATCAGGATGAGCACCCGCAGCAGGCGCTGACCGGGGAAGTTGGCCCGGGCGAGCAGCAGGGCCAGTGGCACCCCCAGGAACAGGCACAGGACCGTCGCGGCCAGCGAGGTCCGAAGACTGAGCAGCAGCGCCGAGCGCGACGGCGGCGACGTGACGAGGGTGACGAAGTGCGGCCACGGAACCCGGATCCCCATGGCAACGAGGGGGACGAGCAGGAAGAGGGCCCCGACCAGGGCAGGCACCAGGATCCAGCGCGGCAGACCCGACGACAGCCCCCGCTGCAGCCGGGACTCACGGCTTCGCGAAGCCGGCATCGGCGAGCACCCTTTGTCCCTGGGGACCGAGAACGAAGTCGACGAACTGCTGGGCCCCGGCAGGCTCGCCGGCACCGGCCACGACCGCGATCGGATACTGGTTCACGGCCTGGCTCGACTCGGGGAAGGTGATGCCCTTGACCTTGTCGCCCGCAGCGCGGACGTCGGTCACATAGACCAGGCCGGCGTCGGCCTCACCGGCCTGTACCTTGCCCAGGACGTCGACCACACTCGACTCCTCGCTCACCGGCGTCAGCGCGAGCCCCGAGGCGCTGGCGATCTTCTGGGTGGCTGCTCCGCACGGCACCGCCGGGGCACAGACGACTAGACGGGTCCGGGGACGGGTGAGGTCCCCCAGGCTCGAGATGCCCGCCGGGTTGTCGGGGGGGACCGCGATCTCCAGGGTGTTGGCGGCGAACAGGGTCGAGTTGGACGCCCGGCCCGCCGCCACCACCTTGGCCATGTTCTTGGTGTCCGCCGAGGCGAAGACGTCGGCCGGCGAGCCCTGGGTGATCTGGCTGACCAGGTCGGCCGAGCCGGCGAAGCTCAGCCGTATCCGGGTCCCGCGGTGGGAAGCCTCGAACTGTTGTCCCATGGTGGTGAAGGACTTTTGGAGCGAGGACGCGGCGAACACGGTCACCGTCGTGGTCGTGGTCGAGGTCGAGGTCGTCGAGCACGCGACGACGACGGGGCTGACCGTGACCAGCAGAGCACAGACAAGGGACAGCTTGGGATGCACGCGCGCTGGTCGCCAGAGGGGGGTGGTCACAGTCGGTCCTTCGGGGGCAGATGGGGAGACGGGTCAGGACAGGCCCTGCGCGGTCTCCACCATGACGTTGGTGGACTTGACGATGGCGACGGCGACCGAGCCGAGCTCCAACTCCAGCTCCCCAACCGCCTCGCTGCTCATCAGCGACACCACCCGGTAGGGCCCGCACTGGAGCTCCACCTGGGCCATCACCTCGTCCATCGTGATCCGCACGACCAGGCCGACGAAGCGGTTGCGGGCCGATCTGCCCACCTTGAGCGGGTCCTCCATCGGGTTGGCGTTCTCCCGGGCGAACGTGGCCAGGGCGTAGCCATCGACCACCTTCCGGTTGCTGTTGTCGGTCTCCGCCGGGAGCAGGCCGGAGTCGATCCATCGCCGAACCGTGTCGTCGCTCACACTCAGGAAAGCCGCCGCGTCGCGGATCCGTATCTTCGGCATAACCCTCACCCTAAGCCCGCAGCAGCGGGTTCTCACGCGCACCGCAACTTTGGGCCCCTCCGATGCGGGACCCATCAGAGTCCCGCTCGGATGGGTTCATTCTTGACCCGGCGGTGGTCCCATCGAAGACCCTGACCACACGGCACAGCAGCCCGGGGTGTCCCGCGCCCGGGCCTGGTGACCGGTGCCCGGGTCTGGGCGGACCGGTACCCGGGTCTGGGCGGACCGGTGCCCAGATGTGCTGGTCAACGGCGGCCCCCGGAGCGGCTGCGGCGCAGGCCGCCGATCCCCCCGCCACCGCAACCACCCCAGGACCGCCCCCAGGGGGATCCCGCCCGTGGCGGCCAGCCGGTCCCGCTGCGCCGGCTGGGGGTCCGCGGCTCGGGCCGGGGCGGCGGCCGAGCTGACGTGGCTGGTTTTCACGCCGGTGCTGGGCGACGGGATGACGGTGGGCACCCGGGTTGACGTCGGTGACGTGGCCGCGGTCGGGGTCGCGGTCGGCGACGTCGTCAAGGACGGCGACGGACCTGGGGTCGGCGGAGCGCTGGTCGGGCTCGCGGCGGGTGACGAGGTCATGGTCGGGGCCGGCGAGGAGGTGGGCGTCGCCGTCGCGGTGGGACTCACGGTCGGGGTGGTCGTCGCCGTCGGGGTGTGACTCACGGTCGGGGTGGGCGTCGCCGTCGGGGTGGGAGGGGTGACGACACCCGGCACCCGGAACGCCAGCCGGCTCACCGGCGACCGGTTTCCGGCGCGGTCCTGCTGCGTGACCTCCAGCGTGTGCGGGCCGCGCTCAGGTCGGTCGTCGGGTTGTGGTACCAGCGGGCGCTGGCGTTCGCCGACAACAGCACCACCGGGCCGGAGTCCACCGAGACCGAGACCTCCGCGAACAGCTCCGCCGAACCCCAGATTGTCGGACGTCGGTCGTCGCTGGTGGCCCCGGCCTGCGGGCCCAGGATCACCGGCACCACGGGGACAAGGGAGTCGACCAGAAACCGCCGACCGTACGCCGGTGACACCCGACCGGTCGGCTCGGTCTGCGTGACCCAGACCAGGTTCTCACCCTCCGGCAGAGGGTTGGACAGCATGACCGAGAAGGACCCGGACGGACCCACGACAGTGGTCACGAGGTTGTCCTGGGGGCCGGTCACCGTCACGGTGTCGGCCGGCACCGCGGTCCCCGTCACCGTGGGGGTGTTACCCACGTACGACAGGTACGTCGGGGTCTCGACCCGGACGTACGAGACCTGACGAAGGTCCATAGCGACCAGTCGCGGCTCGGACTGGGAGGTGATGCCCCGGGCGTTCCGTGAGGTCACCACGAGACGGTGCTTGCCGTTCCCCAGGCTCGTCGTCAGCGTCCAGGCCCCGCTCACGTCCACCTGCTGAGGTGTTGCCGCCGGCGACCCGGTCGTTGTGTGCAGGTCGACCCAGGTGCCGGGCTCACCGGTGCCGGTGAAGGTCACCGGGTTCTGCAGGAAGCCCTGACCCTCGGTGGCGTGAAATGACCGG
>JBBQAB010000375.1:0-2039 GCA_038198385.1 Propionibacteriales bacterium | reverse complement strand
GTCGCCACCGGTTCGGTAGCAGAACCCCCTCTCTCGCGGGCTCGCCAGGCCGACACATATGCGCCAAAGCGGTCTGTTCGGGCGTCTCCACCGCTGTCTGCAACTGCGGTGCAAGGCAGAAGGACTGCTAGTAGGCCGAAAGAGGCGGCGGCTATTTGCGTTCGAACTATTGCGCGCAACTCGACACCTTCTTGCCTGACCCAGTCCAGACCTTCCAACGTCCCGACATTTTCCGGACGGTCAAGTTAGAGAGCTGGATCTCGCCCGGTCCTTGATCCTCACCCTCTTTGTTAACCACCACCGCCTGACGGTCATCCTCGCAAACCTGCAGAGAGACCGATTCCGGATCGTGGCCGACATACCCGACGTTCTTGATGGTCTCTTGGCCGATCTGCTTTAGCTCCAGGCCACGAAAGGCAGCGACTACCTCACCGAGCTCTTTCAGGTACGGTCCGCCCGCTGTCGCCTTCATGACCGCCGTCGGCTGCTTCGCTCCGCCCGCCTGGAGGACGCGCTGGTACTCAGCGCGGAAGGTCCGGTAGGCCTTCTCGGCCGCCTCGTAGTCCAGCCTCTGCTGCCGTTCGAGGTCGGACTCGGTCGGGCTCTGGCTGGCCGGGGCGGGGGAGGGGGTCGGGACGGGCCCGCCTGCGGGCGTGCAACCTCCCGTGACGAGACCCACCATGGTCGCCGTCACGAGGACCGTACTGAACTTACCCATCAGCATGGCTCGACTCCCCGTCCGAAGCCGACACGATGGCACACCACGGCCACCGGTGTCACCCTCCTGGTCAGGAGCCCTTTCCTACGGCTGACGTCATTACTCGCCGTCCCTTTCCGGTGGCGCGACCGTGGACATCGTCGACCCCCGCCTGCCTGCCCCAGCCCTACCCGGTCCATCCGGCCACGATGCTGGTTTCCCCCGCTCAGCGCCAGAGCGCCCGGAGAATCTGTGGACAACCAAGGGCGGCGGGCCGCGGTGGACAGCCACCCCCGTTCCCGTGGTCGTCCCGACGCAACCCGGTGGTCTAAACTGGGCCGCTGCCCTCGCCTGAACCTCGGTCGGCGGGCACTACATGAAGACAGAAGGGTACGTACGCGTGGCGTCGACGAATGATCTGAAGAACGGCATGGTCCTCGACCTGGACGGCCAGCTCTGGTCCGTGGTCTGGTTCCAGCACCACAAGCCGGGCAAGGGCAACACGGTCGTGCGGACCAAGCTGAAGCACGTCCTCACCGGCAAGGTGGTGGACCGGACCTTCAACTCCGACATCAAGGTCGAGACCGCGAACGTCGACCGTCGCGACATGCAGTACCTCTACCACGACGGTGCCGGCTTCGTGTTCATGGACACCGGCACCTTCGAGCAGCTCTCGATCAGCGACGACACCGTCGGCGAGGCGAAGAACTACCTCCTCGAGGAGCAGATCGCCACCGTCGCCATCCACGAGGGCTCCCCGCTCTACATCGACCTACCGGCCTCGGTCGAGCTCGTCGTCACCTACACCGAGCCGGGGCTGCAGGGCGACCGCAGCACCGGTGGCACCAAGCCCGCCACGGTCGAGACCGGCCTGCAGATCCAGGTTCCGCTCTTCATCGTCAACGGCGAGAAGGTCAAGGTCGACACCCGTACGGGTGACTACCTGGGCCGCGTCGGCTGACCGTCTTGTCCGCACCTGCCCCCGAGCCCGGGACGCCGAACCCGGAGCGGACCACGCGGGTCGGCACCTCGACCCGGAGCAAGGCCCGCAAGCGCGCCCTGGACATCTTGTTCGAGGCGGACCTGCGCGGGGACGACCCGCTGGCCACCCTCGACGCCCGGACCGCGGCCGGTGACCCGCCCGTCCGGGGCTACACGGCCGAGCTCGTCCAGGGCGTGATGACCCATCGCACCGAGATCGACGCCCGCATCGAGGCCTGCATCTCCGAAGGCTGGAGCCTGCGGCGGATGCCGCGTGTGGACCGGACCGCGGCCCGGATCGCCGTCTTCGAGATCGACCACGTGGCCATCCCGGACGCGGTCGCCATCTCCGAGGCCGTCG
>JBBQAB010000374.1:0-7769 GCA_038198385.1 Propionibacteriales bacterium | reverse complement strand
GACTTCAAGAACACCGTCATCGTGATGACCTCGAACATCGGCGCGTCCGACGTGCTCGACGCGCTCGAGGCAGGGCGCGACCACGCCGCCGTCGAGCGCGAGGTGCAAGCGGCGCTGCGGCGGGCGCTGCGCCCCGAGGTCCTCAACCGGCTCGACGAGATCGTGCTCTTCGACCCGCTTGGCACCGCCGAGCTCGCGAAGATCGTCACCATCAACCTGGAGCGGCTGAACGCCCGGCTCGCCGACCGCCGGATCACCGTCGAGGCCACACAGGCGGCCACCGACTGGCTGGCGCTGACCGGCTTCGACCCGGTGTACGGGGCCCGTCCACTCCGCCGCCTGATCCAGACCACCATCGAGGACCAGCTGGCCCGGGCGGTCCTGTCGGGCTCGGTCCTGGAGGGGGACACGGTCCGCTTCGACCTCGACGCCGAGGGCGACGGGCTGCGCCTGGTCACCGAGGAGTCCGTCTTGGTCTGAGCCCTCTCGCAGCCCCGGTGTCACCGGCACCGGGGCTGTGCCCTGTCCCGGACCCCGTCGCAGAGCCGGCGAAGTCGAGGGGGCTCCTTTCCTCGCCCACCTACTGTTGCGGGCGTGACCAGGCGGTGGTGGGTTGTTCTTGCGGTGGCCGTGGCCCTGGTGGCCACGCCCGCGCTCCTGGCGCGCCGACCCGCGTCCGCCTCGTCGGTGAGTGCCCCCGAGCTGGCCGGGCGGGTGCTCAGCAGCTCCGGACAGGCCTGGTCCGGTTACGCCGAGACGTCGGGGGCGCTGCAGGTGCCCGACAGCGACTCGTTCGCCAGCCTGGCCCAGCTGCTGGGCGAGAACAGCCAGCTGCGCGCCTGGTGGCGCGGGCCCACCGACTGGCGCGTCGACCGGATCCGGGGGACCGGCGAGACCGACCTGTTCCGCAACGGCGGCTACACCACCCGGTGGGTCTTCGAGTCCGAGACCGCCACGCTCGCCCCCGTCTCGACCGTACGGCTCCCCGACGCCTCCGACCTGCTGCCGCCCACCCTCGGCCGCTCGCTGCTGCAGGGGTACCGAGACGACGAGGTCAGCCGGCTGCCCGGTCGTATCGTGGCCGGGGTCGACGCCCCGGGTCTGACCCTGCGGCCGAGCGACCCGGCGGCCACCGTCGGACACGTCGACCTGTGGGTCGACCCGGCGACCGGCCTGCCGCTCGAGGTCGAGGTGTACGGGGTGGGTGAGGACCGACCCGTGCTCACCAGCTCCTTCCGCGAGGTGTCGACGGCGACCCCCAGTCCCGACGTCACCACCTTCCGGGCCGGCGACAGTGTCCGGCTCGTCTACGAGGAGTCCGTCGACGTCGCCGCGGCGGCCAATGCCTTCGCCCCCTTCGACCTGCCGCCGACCCTGGCCGGCCTGTCCACCCGCGACGGGTCCGACCCGGGTGCGGTCGGGGTCTACGGCCGCGGGGCGACCACGCTGCTGGTCCTGCCCCTGCGCGGCCAGGTCGCCGGTCCGCTCCGGACCCGGCTGAGCGACGGTGCGGCCGCGCAGACCACCGCGGCGGGCGTCCGGATCCCCGTCGGACCGGTCGGGGTGATGATGACCCCGGACCGCGGCCGCGGCTCGGGCTTCTTGCTGACCGGCACGGTCAACGCGGAGACCATGCAACGGGCGGCGGCCCAGCTGGTGGCGGGACTGTGATCACGACCCGGGCCCTGACCAAGCGCTACGGCGACCTCCGGGCGGTCGACGGCGTCGACCTGGACGTCCGCGAGGGCGACGTCTACGGCTTCCTCGGAGCCAACGGCTCGGGCAAGACGACGACCGTACGGATGCTGCTCGGGCTGGTGCTGCCCACGTCCGGGGAGGCCGAGGTGCTGGGACGGCCGATGCCGACGTCGTGGCGTACCGTGCTGCCCCAAGTCGGAGCCCTGGTCGAGGGACCCGGTGCCTACCCGCACCTCTCGGGTCGGGCCAACCTCACCCTGCTGGACGCCTCCGGGGCCGACCGGACCCCGCGGCGGGCCCGGGCGGGTCGGGTCAGCGAGGTGCTGCAGCAGGTCGGTCTGAACCCCGGTGACCACCGGCCCACCCGGTCCTACTCGCTCGGGATGCGACAGCGGCTCGGCCTGGCCGCGGCCCTGATGCGCCGGCCCCGGCTGCTCGTCCTGGACGAGCCGACCAACGGCCTGGACCCGCAGGGGATCGAGGAGATCCGACGGCTGCTGCTGGCCCTGAACGCCGCCGGCACCACCATCTTCCTGTCCAGCCACCTGCTGGCCGAGGTCGAGCAGATGTGCACCCGGGTCGGGGTCCTAGACCGCGGTCGCCTGGTGCTCCAGGAGCAGCTCGACGTGCTGCTGCGCCCCACCGGGCTGGTCGCGGTCCGCACCCCGGACGCGTTCGCGGCGGCCTCACTGCTTGGCTCCGTGGTCACCGAGGTCGAGGGGGAGCGGCTGCTCGTCCGGGCCTCGGACGTGGCCGCCCTCAACACCCACCTGGTCCACGAGGGGTTCCGGGTGCACGAGATCGGGCCCCACCGCCGCAGCCTGGAGCGGATCGTGCTGGAGGCCGGTCGGTCGGAGGTGGCGGGATGATCCGCGTCGAGCTGCTGAAGATGCTGCGGCGACCCCGCACCTGGGTGACGATCGGCATGCTGGTCGCCCTCCCCACCCTGGTCGCGATCCTGCTGGCCATCACCGACCTCGCCCCCCGGCCGGGCACCGGTCCGCCGTTCCTGTCCGCCGTGCTCACCGACGGCACCCTGTTCCCGCTGGCCGCGCTCGGCGTAGTCCTGCCGCTGTTCCTGCCCATCGCCGTGGCCGTGCTGGGCGGGGACGCGATCGCCGGGGAGACCCAGACCGGCACCCTGCGCTACCTGCTCGCCCGGCCGGTGAGCCGAACCCGGCTCCTGGTGGCCAAGCTGGTGAGCGTGGTCGCCTTCGTCCTGCTGGCCGTGCTCGTGGTCTTCGTGGTGGCCGCGGTCGAGGGCCAGCTGCTGCTGGGCCAGGCCCCCGCCGCGGGGACGGTGAGCCTGAGCGGCTCCACCCTGACCCCGCAGCAGATCACCGGCCGGACGGTGCTGGCGCTGGCGTACGTGGTGGTCTCGATGCTCGGGGTCGCCGCGATCGCGCTGTTCTTCTCCACCCTGACCACCTCCTCGGTGGGTGCGGCCCTCGGGACGGTCGGCCTCCTGATCGCCTCCACCGTCCTGCTGGGGCTGGACGCCGCCGGGGCCCTGCACCCCTATCTGCCCACCCGCTACTGGCTCGCCTTCGTCGACCTGTTCCGGGACCCGATCCTGTGGCGGGACGTGGTCAAGGGCCTGGTCGTGCAGCTGAGCTATCTGCTCGTCTTCTGCCTGGCCGCCTGGGCCAGCTTCACGACCAAGGACATCGACGAGTGAGTGCGAGGATGGCCAGATGTCCCGCGCCGCGCACCTGCTGACCGCCCTGTTCGCCTTCACCGGGACGGTGCACCTGGTCCGGCCGGAGACGTTCAACCCCGCGCTGCCCGACTGGCTGCCCGGGGGCAAACGGGTCTGGGCGATCGGGTCGGGGGTGGCCGAGCTGGCCTGCGGTGCCCTCGTCGCGCATCCGCGCACCCGGCGACTGGGCGGCTGCGCCTCGGCGGCGCTGTTCGTGGTCGTCTTCCCGGGCAACGTGCACATGGTGCGGACCGCGCGTACGCCGCGGGCCCGGACGATCACCCTGCTGCGGCTGCCAATGCAGGTGCCGCTCGTCGGCTGGGCCTGGTGGGTCGCCCGGCGCGGCTGAGCCGCCGCGCCGCACCCCCTTGCGGCCGACACGAACGGTGCCGTGGTTTCTCGTCCGTTCCCGCCCGCCCACGGAAGAAGATCACGATGACCGCCGTACGCCTGCGCCGCCCAGGTCCGCGGCGACGTGGTCGGCGCGGCCGAGCCCAAGCTCTACCCCGGCAACGAGGCCAAGGCGTACGGGGTGGTCAAGGACGCACCGCGCCTGGCCAACGGCAGTGTCACGGTGAAGACGACCTTCCACGTGGTGTCCGACCACGCCCTCTCCAGCAAAGAGACCACGCGCTACGAGACCCTGATCAGCAACCAGATGACCGTGCTCAACGACTCCTACGCCGCCCGCACCGCGGCAGACGCCGCGGACACCCCCTTCCGCTTCGCCCTGGCCACGACCACCTACACGGTCGACCAAGCCTGGTCGACGGTCCCAGCCGGGCGAGGTGGAGCGGGACATGAAGGCCGCGCGCTATGAGGGTGACTCGACCACCCTGAACGTCTACACGGCCAACATCGGTGGGGGTCTGCTCGGCTGGTCCTACTTCCCCAAGGCCTACAACAACGGCCGCGACTTCAGCGACGGCGTGGTCATCCTCGACGAGTCGATGCCCGGCGGCACCGCGGGCACGTACCCCCTGGGCAACACCCTGACTTACGGGGTCGGGCACTGGATGATGCTCGAGCACATCCCCAGTGCGCCTGCTCGGCGGCGGGTGACGTCGTGGCCGGCACGCCCCGCGAGGCGCACCCCCAGTTCAACTGCCCGGTCGGCGCGGACAACTGCTCGGTGCCCGGTCTGGACCCGATCCTCAACGTCATGGAATCCACGCAGGACTCCTGCATGGACCCCAGGAGGTGATTCCAGTAGGTGACCTCAGCAGGTGACCCCGGCGGGCGGCTCCGGTTGACCTGGGCCCAGCACCGAGCCGAGGGCGGCCAGGGTGACCGGGTCACCCGGCAGGCTGCCGTGGGCCGTACGCGCGGCAGGGCAGAGGTCCTGGACCAGAAGGTTGACCGCCCCGGTGAGGACGGCGGAGTCAGTCGGGGTGACCACCTGGTCGGACGTGGAGCGCACCGTCGCCCACAGCGGACCGGCCGGGGTCTCGTCACCGGCGTTCAGCCGCCGCAGCAGGTCGCTGCCGGGGACCAGCTGCTCGCAGGCCGCGGCGCAGCCGCCGGCCAGCTCCAGCCCGAGGGCCGCCTGGCTGGTGCCGTGCTGTGGTGACCCGAGCGTCAGCACCCGGCGGGCCAGCGAGGCCCCGCCCTGCTCCCGGACCCAGAGCCGGGCCACCACCCCGCCCGCGGAGTAGCCGATGACGTCGACCGAGGGGGCCCCGTCGCTCACGAGCCCCTGGGCCACCTCGCCGAGGTGGGCGGCCTGGGCGCCCAGGCCGCCGGTGCCGTCCCCGAGCGGCTCGACCACCACGACCGTGCGTCCCGACGCACGCAGGGCCGCCGCCAACGGGTCCAGAGAGGCCACCCGGCCGCCGTAGCCCGGGACGAGCAGCACCGGCCCCGGGCGGTCCTGGGCCACGGGGACGACGGTGGCCGCGCGGGAGCGGACGACGGTGGCCACCACCACGGCCAGCACCAGCACGAGACCCAGCGCGACGACCCCGACCACCAACCGGCGGCGCTGGGGGGACAGTGCGTCGAGCATCCTCACCACCAGCCCTGCCGCTTCGCCCAGCGCAGGACCAGGAACGACATCACGCTCATCACCGCGACCAGGATGGCCAGGGCCACCCAGTGGGTGCTGGCGTTCACGATCACATTCATCCCCAGCACCGACGAGATGGCGGTGACGGGCAGGGTGACGGCGGCGATCACGGCCAGCCGCTCGGCCGCGATGGTCATCTTGGTGTCGGTCCGGGCCCGGTAGAACTCCGTCACCCCCATCAGGAAGTCGAGTTGAGCCTGGCTGATGGACGCGACCCGCTCGTACTGGTCGAGGAGGTCGCGCATCAGGTCTAGGTCCTCAGCCGGGGCGAAGGTGGTCAGCCGGATAGCCCGGCCGTAGATCTCACCGCCCTGGGCGGCCATGGTCTTGATGGTTAGGAGCTCGTGCCGGGCGGTGAAGAGCTCGGCCAGGAAGTCGTGCGGGTCCTCGTCGGCGGCCGCCATCACCCGCTGCTCCAGCAGGCCCACCTGACGGGCCAGGTCCGCGGTCAGCGCCGCCTCCCGTCGGGTCACGGCGGAGACGATGGCGTACGTCAGCGCGTAGGGCGAGCGCGGGCTGAGCCGGCCGGTCTCCAGCCGCTGCACCACCTGCGCGGTCTCGCGGAGCGCGGCGTCCACTTGCACCACCGGGTTGAGGGGGCCGTGGACGGTGACCAGGAAGCGCTCGCTGATGAACTGGTCCAGCTCCAGGTAGTGCACATGGCCGCCGGTGGCGATCTCGGGGGCGTGGATGGCGATGAACAATGCGCCCGGATAGACGTGCACCAAGGGGATGTGGTTGCGGTCCCGGCAGCTGGCCAGGGCCATCGGGTGGAAGCAGAACACCTCACCGAGCACCCGCTCGGCCTCCTCGCTCCAGGTGGGAACGTCGAGCCAGACGAAGCCGTCGGTCCGGGCCAGGAGGTCGGTCAGCTCACCCAGGTCGGCCGTCCGAACCCCGTCGGTCGTGATCCAGCGCAGCTCCATGGCCTGCCTTCCGTTGTGCCCGCTTCCCGAGGTGGCTGCCCCTATGGTGCTCCGCCACCCCAGCCGGACCACGGCTGGGCGGGGGGCTGCGCGCACTAGTCTTCAAGACACCCCCGATTCTGCGGGGGCCCCGGTCGCCGGGGAGGCGGTGCCCGGCCGGGCGCCAGCGCGAGCAGGAGGACAGGCTGAGGTCGGACGAGATCGTGCTGCGCCCCGGGGACGACGGCGCGGTGCTCATCCCGGACCGGGCTTACGCCAACGCCTTCACCCTCCGGGTCGGGCGCACCGACCAGTCCTACGTCGACCTCGACGACCCGCTGCGGCTGGAGTTCGACTACGTGCAGCGGATCGCCGACGTGCTGGACAGCCTGGCCCCGCAGGGGGAGCGGCTCCGGGTCGTGCACATCGGCGGCGCCGCCATGACCGTGCCGCGCTACGTCGCGAGCACCCGACCACAGTCGGCCCAGGTGGTGTTCGAGCCCGACGCGGAGCTGACCGAGTTTGTCCGCACCCATCTGCCGCTGCCCAGACGGAGCGGGATCAAGGTCCGCGAGGCCGACGGGCGGTCGGGGGTCGCCGAGCTCCGCGACGGCTTCGCCGAGGTGCTGGTGCTGGACGCGTTCGTGGGGGCCCGGGTGCCGGCCGAGCTGACCAGTGTGGAGTTCTGGGCCGAGACGCGACGCGTCCTGACCCCCGGGGGCGCGTTGCTGGTGAACGTGACCGACCGCGGGCCGTTCGGCTACGCCCGGCGGGTGCTCGCCGGGCTCGCGGCCACCTACAGCCACCTCGCCTTCTGCGCCGAGCCGGCCACCCTGAAGGGACGCCGCTTCGGCAACGTCATCCTGGTCGCCGCGAACGCGCCGCTGCCGGTCGAGGAGCTGGCCCAGCGGGCGGGTAGCTCGCCCTACCCCTACCGGGTGCTGCACGGCGGTCGGGTCGCTCAGCTGCTGGCCCACGCGACCCCCTTCACTGACGCCGACCGCGAGGCCTCGCCGCCGCCGCCCGGTGGCCTGACCTTCTTCGGCTGAGGTTCCGCCCGGTCCGTGCGGTCCCGCCGGGTCCCGGGGGCCCGTGCCGGTCCGCTCGGGCGACCAGGGACCGCGGGAGGGGTGACTACCCTGGAGCCATGTCCGAGGGTCCCGCCGTGCCACCGTTCGGGGCGCCGCAGTTCCAGGCCCCCGAGGGTTACGGCGTGCCCGGCCCGGGATATTCACCGGTGCACCCGCCGGCCCCGTGGCCGCCCACCCCGTACGCGAGCTGGCCCCCGGCGCAGCCGGCCGCGGTCAACGGGGCGCAGCCGGCCGCGGTCAGCGGGGCGCAGCCGGCCGCGGTCAGCGGGGCGCAGCCGGCCGCGGTCAGCGGGGCGCAGCCGGCCGCGGTC
>JBBQAB010000373.1:0-3770 GCA_038198385.1 Propionibacteriales bacterium | reverse complement strand
GTGCGAAACGGGACCGGACTGGCCGTGGACCCCGCGGGCTCGGTCTGGACCGCGGTGAACAACCGCGACAACATCACCTACCCCTACGACAAGGACGCCAACGGCGACGGCGAGTCCGACCTCGGCACGGTGATGCCCTCCTACGTCAACGACCATCCGGTGGAACCAGTGGCCAAGCTGACCCAGGGCCGCGATCTCGGCTGGCCCTTCTGCAACCCCGACCCCGACGTGAGTCCCGGCGCCCCCGACAGCGCCCTGACCTACACCGACCGACCGTTCGTGCGCGACCAGCAGACCAACGCCGACGGCGCTCAGCTCGACTGCTCCGCCTTGCCGCCGGTGGAGCAGGGGCTGGGGGCCCACTCGGCCCCGCTGGGACTGAGCTTCGCGACCGCGCCCGGCCTGCCCGAGCCGTACGGCAAGGGTGCACTGGTCGGGGTGCACGGCTCCTGGAACCGCAAGCCCCCGCGCGCGCCGGAGGTGGCGTTCTTCCCGTGGCACAACGGCACGCTCGGTGCGCAGCAGACCTTGCTGGGGGGGTTCCAGGCCAGCGACGGCAGCCGCTGGGGACGTCCCGTGATGGCGCTGCAGGGACCCGACGACGCGGTCTACGTCACCGACGACTACGCCGGGGCGGTCTACCGCCTGGCTCCGCCCCGCTAGACGCTCGCCCGGGTGTGGCCCCCGGCGGGTCCGCGGCGGTAGGCGAGGTGGGACATGCCCTCCTCGAGGGCCCGCACCGTGGTGCACGGGTGCAGCTGTCGGCACTCGGGGCACAGACTCGGGAGGGGCTCGTTGTCGTAGGCCCCGTGGATCGCGCGGGCCCGGTCGATGACGTGGTGCGCGCCCGGTCGGCCGAGGACGTCGTCGGCGTGCGCGAGGGCGGTCGTGATGTCGTCCGTACAGGTCGCAGACGCCGGTGGTGTGGTGGCCTGTCTCCCGCCCCCGACCAGGCTCAGGAAGCGCGTGGTCATGGGTTCATTGTGGCCCCCGCACGGCCGGCGCGGAGATATTACGGGCAGCGTAAAGGCCCCGGGCGCTGGCTTGTGCAGGGCGCCCCGTAAAACGGGCGCCCGTGCACCCGCCGCGCCGCAGACACGGCGTGGCAGACGCAGTGTCGCTACCTTGTCGGGGACGTCAGAGCGGGATGTTGGTGTGGGAGCCGCGGGCGCCGGTGTCGGCTCTGCGGATGGCAGTGGCCAGCGCCGAGCGGCTGGTGGCCGGGCTGACGATCTGGTCGACCACCCCGATCTCCACCGCCTTTTCGACCCCGCCGGCGATCCGCTCGTGCTCAGCGGCCAGCTCGGCCTCGACCTGGGGCCGGACGTCGTCGGCCACCTCGGCCAGCTTGCGGCGGTGCAGGATCCGGACCGCGGCGACGGGACCCATCACGGCCACCTCGGCGCCGGGCCAGGCGAAGACCTTGGTCGCGCCCAGCGAGCGGGCGTTCATCGCGATGTAGGCCCCGCCGTACGCCTTGCGGGTCACCAGGGTCACGCGCGGCACCACGGCCTCGGCGAACGCGTGCAGCAGCTTGGCCCCGCGACGGACCACGCCGTCCCACTCCTGACCGACCCCGGGCAGGTAGCCGGGGACGTCGACCAGCACGACCAGCGGCACGCCGAACGCGTCGCACAGCCGGACGAAGCGGGCCGCCTTCTCCGCGCTGAGGGAGTCCAGGCAGCCGCCCAGGCGGAGCGGGTTGTTGGCCACCACGCCCACCGTCCGGCCGCCGAGGCGACCCAGGGCGATGGTCACGTTCGGGGCCCAGCGGGCGTGCAGCTCGACCGTGGAGCCCTCGTCCAGCACCCCGTTAATCAGGGGGTGCACGTCGTAGGCCCGCTTGGGCGACTCGGGCAGCAGGGAGGCCAGGTCGACGTCGGCGACCTCCTCGTCCACGTGCCGCTGGTCGGCCCGCAGGGTAGTCAGCTCGCGACCCTGCTGCAGCGCGTGCGCCTCGTCGTCGGCCACGATGTGCACGACCCCGGACCGGCGGCCGTGGGTGTCGGGTCCGCCGAGACGGAGCATGTCGACGTCCTCGCCGGTGACCGAGCGGACCACGTCGGGACCGGTCACGAAGATCCGGCCCTCGGGGGCCAGGATGACCACGTCGGTCAGAGCCGGGCCGTACGCCGCCCCGCCGGCCGCGAAGCCGAGGACGACGGAGATCTGCGGAATCACCCCGGAGGCCTTGGTCATGGCCTGGAAGATGAGGCCGACGGCGTGCAGCGACAGCACGCCCTCCGCGAGCCGGGCCCCACCGGAGTGCCAGATGCCCAGGATCGGGACCCGGTCGGCCAGCGCCCGCTCGTACGCCTGCACGACCACGGCGCAGCCGTCCACGCCCATGGCGCCGCCCATCACGGTGGCGTCGGAGCAGAAGACCACGACCGGAGACCCGTTGATGGCCCCGACGGCGGCCAGCATGCCGGAGTCGTCGTCGGGGGTGATGAGCTCCATCGAGTCCCGGTCGAGCAGGGCCCGGAGCCGGAAGTTGGGGTTACGGGGGTCCTGCTCTCGCGGGAGCTTGACCTTGCGGGCCACCGGCCTGGGTGCGGGGACGGAGGGTTCGGCGGCGAGCGGAGGGGTGGCGGTGGTGGTCATCTCAAACTCCTGTGGCGTAGGCGTTCGTGAACACGACGGCCACGTTGTGGCCGCCGAACCCGAACGAGTTGTTGATTGCCGCCAGATCACCGCTCGGCAGGTCGCGCACCGTGGTGGCGATGTCGACGCGGAGGCTGGGCTCCGGGTTGTCCAGGTTGATCGTCGGGGGGATCTTGCGGTGGTACAGCGCGAGCAGCGTGGCCAGGGACTCCAGGGCCCCCGCGCCGCCGAGCAGGTGGCCGGTCATGGACTTCGTGCCGGTCACGACGGCCTCGGTGTTCTCGCCGAGGGACTGCAGGATCGAGCTGATCTCGGTCAGGTCGCCCTGCGGGGTGGAGGTGGCGTGGGCGTTGACGTGCACGATGTCGCCGGGGGAGATCTCGGCTTCGCGGAGCGCCTTGGTCATGGCGGCGGCCTGGGTCTGGCCGGTCGGGTTGGGCTGCACGATGTCGTGGGCGTCCGCACTGATGCCGGCGCCGGCGAGCTCGCCGTAGATTCGGGCCCCACGGGCCTGCGCGTGCTCCAGGGTCTCGATCACGAACATGGCCGCCCCCTCGCCGAGGACGAAGCCGTCACGGTTGACGTCCCAGGGCCGGGAGGCGCGCTCGGGCTCGTCGTTACGGCGGCTCATGGCCTGCATCTGGGCGAAGCAGGCGATGGGCATCGGGTGGATGACGCCCTCGGTCCCGCCGACCAGGCAGACGTCAGCACGCCCGAGACGCAGCATGTCGAGCCCGAGCGAGATCGACTCGTTGCTGGAGGCGCAGGCCGAGACCGGGGTGTGGACCCCGGCGCGGGCACCGATCCGCAGGCTCACGTTCGCGGCTGTGGCGTTGGCCATCAGCATCGGGATGGCGAGCGGGCTGACCCGGCGCGACCCCTTGGCCTGCTGGACGTCCCACTGCCCCAGCAGGGTGTTGAGACCACCGATACCGGTGGCGATCGCGACGCCGAGCCGGTCCCGTTCGACGGGGTTCTCCTCCTTGAGGCCGAACCCGGCGTCGGCCCAGGCCTCCATGGCGGCAACGACCCCGAGCTGGGCGGAGCGGTCCAGGCGCCGGGCCTCGACCCGCTCGAGCACGTCGACGGGGTCCACCTTGGCGAACGCGGCGATCTTGACGGTCAGGTCGTCGGCCCAGTCGGCCTCGATCCGACTCACCCCGGAC
>JBBQAB010000372.1:0-10705 GCA_038198385.1 Propionibacteriales bacterium | reverse complement strand
TCTCGAAGCGGTACAGCGTGTAGGTCAGCAGCTGGTGGGCCGAGGGCGGCACGGCGGCGGCCGCGCCGGCAACCAAGGGACGTACCCCGGCCGTACGGAGGGCGCCCGCCGGTCGCAGGTCGACCAGCTCCCAGGCCTCCGCCGACAGCCGGCCCAGGATGCCGCCGGTGTAGAACCCGAGGGCGAGGGCGCCAGGCGGCACCCCGGGGAAGAGAACGAGCAGCGCCACGACCGCCCAGACCGTCGGCGGCACCGAGCGGAGCGCGAGCAGGACCCCGCGCGCGAGGAGCCACCGGGTGCGGCGCGCGACCAGTCCTGCGCGATGACGCCCCCCGGGGCTTCTCGACGGTGCCCCCAGGGTGGCGGCCGGGCCGACGATCACCGTCAGGACCACCGCCACGACCATGGCGAGCACGGCCATGGCGAGCGTGTCCAGCGTGGCCTTGGCCAGTGCCGGCCAGCCGCCGGGCGGCAGCTGTGGCGGCCACAGCTCGCTCAGCAGCTCCGCGGTCAACCGGGCGGTGCGCGGGGAGCTGAGACCGGCTAAGGAGACCCCGGCGACGTGCCAGGCCACGACGAGCCCGCCGACCCCCAGACCGGTCGCCACCATCCAGCGACCGGTTGTCGGCCGGCTGCTGCGCGGGGTTGTCCGCGCCAGTAGACCCGAACCCTCCGAGGCCGGGTCGGGGCGGCCGAGAGAGCGGGGGACCACGCCGACGGGGGCATCGTGACAGCTGCGGACCGCCCGGACGGCCCGGAAGCGGGCGCTCGCGAGGTCGACCACCGCCGACAGCAGCAGCAGCGCACCGACCAGGGTCCACACCTCGTCCCAGTTCCGCGACTGCAGGCTGACCACGAGCTCAGAACCCAGCCCACCGACCCCGACCACCCCCAGCAGCACCACCGAACGGATGGAGCACTCGAAGCGGTAGAACGCGTACGAGCCGAGGAGCGGAGCGGCCGCCGGCATGAGGCCGTAGGTCCAGGCGGAGACCGGACGAGCCCCGGCCCGACGCAGGGCCGCCAGAGCCCCGCTCGGGACGTTGTCGAACGTCTCGGCGTACACCTTGGCCGTCTGCGCGCCGAACGGCACGGCGATGGCGAGCACACCCACCAGCGGGTCCAGGCCCAGCACGCTGACGAAGAGCAGGGCCCACACCAGCTCGTGAACGGACCGGACCACGACCAGGCTCGCGCGGAACGGGAGCCGCAGCACCCGTACGAGCCAGGACGGCCGATGCCCCCAGGCGACGTCACTGAGCACCACGCCCCCGACGAGACCGATGACCAGCGCACCGACGGTGCCCAGGGCTGCAAAGGCCACCGTGACGGTGGCCGCGTCGAGCACCCGGAGGAGGAAGTCAGGGCTCGTCGCAGGTCGGAGCACCCCGGCCAGGAGCGCGCCCAGCACGGGCAGGCCGCCGTCGTTGACGATCGCGGTCCCCGGCACCGTGGCCCGCCGCACGGCCCACGCGACAACGGCGAGGACCGCCAGGACGCTGCCCGCCCGACGGAGCAGGACCCGGCGGCCAGCACCCGGTCGGGTCCGGGCCGACGAGGGGCCCGGCTCCGCCGACGCCGACCCGGGGTCCACCGGGATCGTGCCCGGTGCGGCCTCCGCGGGCATACGGCTCGACGGCTGGGCCACCGGTTGGGGTCGCCGCACCTCAGGCGAGGGCGTAGAGCTGGTCGAGGGTGTCCTCACGCAGCTCGGCGGACGGCAGGTCGAACACGAGCTCGCCGTCGCGCAGGCCGATGGCCCGGGTGCAGAACTGCCGGGCCAGGGCGGGCTGGTGGAGGCTCACCACCAGCGTGGACGGCTGCCCGGACGCCAGGGGCAGGCCGAGCATCTGCAGGACCTCGGCGGCCCGGGCCGGGTCGAGGCTCGAGACCGGTTCGTCCGCCAGCACCAGGTCAGGTTCTTGGACCAGCAGGCGAGCGATGGCGACCCGTTGCCGCTCACCACCGGACAGTGCCTCCGTCCGTTCCCAGAGCGCCCAGCCCAGCCCCACCCGAGCCAGCGCGGCGACCACGTCGGGAGACGCCCGCGGCCAGAGCAGCGCACCCACCGCCCGGGCCGGACTCCAGTGGCCGAGGCGACCGGCGCTCACGTTGTGGACGACGCGGACCTGCTCGATCAGGTCGAGCTGCTGGCTGATCGTGCCGATCCGGCGCTGCAGCGCGCGCCGGGGCCCGGCCGAAAGCCGACCCGGCTCCTGCCCGAGGATCTCCATCGTCCCCGAAGACGGTGCGAGCGACGCGTTCATCAGCGACAGCAGCGTGCTCTTGCCTGAGCCGCTTGCGCCCAGCACAGCGACACGCTCCCCCCGGGCCACGCGCAGGTGGACGCCCCGGAGGGCGACGTGACCACCGAAGCGCCGGGTGACTCCGTGGAGGGCGACCATCGGTGGGGCCGCACTCACGTGAGGAGGCCCTGCTGACGCGCCACGGTCTCGATCTGGTCGTAGGCGGCGTTGGTCGTGGCGATGAAGCGCTTGGCCCCGAACAGGTCGAGGATGCGGGCGTCCTCAGGCTTGGCCGCGTCGAGACCGAGGAGCAGGTCGGTGATCCTCTGGGTGGTGCCGGCGCCGAACTGGGTGTCGATGTCGGGGCGGGCCAGCCAGTGGTAGTCGTGGTAGGCCGGGGTGCGGTAGAGCACCGTGACCCGGCTCAGGTCGACCTTGCCGGCCTGCTGGGTCGCCTTCCAGACCTGTTCGTTCACCGCTCCGACCTCGAAGCTCCCGGAGGCGACCGCCTCGATGGTGGCGTCGTGGGAACCGGAGAACCCCGGCTTGCCCTTGAGCTGGGACTCCTGCAGCCCGCCCTGGGCCATGAAGTACTCCGGCATCAGCCTCCCGGAGGTCGAGGTCTCACTGCCGAAGGTGAACGTGTGGCCGGCGAGCGCACGGATTCCCTCCGGACCCGAGAACGGGGTCAGCCCGCTGGCTCGGGTGGCGATGAAGAGACTGTGGAAACTGGCGTCGATGTCCCGTTGGGCGATGGCGTTGGCCCCCGGAACGCGGGTGCGGGCCTGCACACCGGTCAGACCACCCATCCAGGCGAGGGAGATGTCGCCGATCTCGAAGGCCCGGACCACCGCGGTGTAGTCGGTGACGGGTCGGTACGAGACGGCCAGCCCGGTGGCCAGGGCGAACCGGGAGGCCACGGCCGGATAGAGCCGGTTGAGCTTCTCCGGATCCTGGTCCGGAATGGCGGACAGCTGCAGCGAAGGGGACGGCGCGGAGGTGGCGCCACCGGTGCCGCACGCGGAGAGCACGACCAGACCGCCCGCACCGACGGCGCCCGTGAGCACCGCCCGTCGGGTGTACCTCATTGTCCGGCTCCGGTCGAGGAGAGCCGTGAGCTCGTGGGCGCGCTCCGCCGCCCGGCATGGACCGAGGCCCAGGCGACGGCGAACCCGACGACCGCGGCGGCCAGGAAGAACGACGCCGAGGTGGGCGTGCCCCCGAGCACTGGTGAGGAGAACCCGAGCTGTACGTGCAACGAGAGGGCGGCCGCAACACCGAGGACTCCCGCCGCCAGGGCTGCGCGCCGGCCACCTCGGGGGAAGACGACCAGGAGCAGCACCCCGACGCCCGTCAGCACCAGACCGCCGATCAGGTTGTAGTTGCCGAACCCGACCTGGAGCTTGGCGAGCTCAAAGCCCGCGCCCCGGGCGGCCAGTGGGTCGCCGAGCGACGCGATGGCGGTGACGGCACCCACGACGACGCAGGCCACGCCCCACACCCGGGTCAGCATCCGCCCGTCGGTGAGTCCGGCGCGCACCGCGTCGACGGCGAGGACCCGGCCGCCTGAGCTGAAGAGCAGGACACCGTGCAGCGCCATCATCAGCAGGTAGGACCACGGCCACTCCCCCGGCGCGTAGGCCACGGACAGACCGATGGCCAGGGACTGCAGCACACCAACGGCGGCGGCAACCCGGACGAAGCTTCCCGACAGCAGCATCACACCCAGGGCAGTCTCGGCGACCAGCACGCCCCACCCGAACGGCGTGAAGTGGGGAAGCACCAGGTGTTCGACCACGAAGCTGTAGGGCGGGAACACCGGGTTGCTGACCGCGTACGCGGTGTAGTGGTAGAGGCCACCGTCGTTGTTCTTGCCGAAGTCGGGTGCGCTCTTCCAGCCCACGTTGAGCAGCCAGAGAAGTCCCGCCACCAGACGCAGGGCGGTGGCGGCGCCGGCCTGGAAGCGCGGCGGCTCCGCCGTCGCCGGGGCGAGCAGCCATCGGAGGAGGGAGAGGATCTTAGGCACAGCGAAACACCTGTCTGCCGGTTCGGGCCGCCGCGTCCTGGACCGCCACGGTGTCGCGCACCACACCGAAGATCTCGGCCACGGGCAGCGGTGCGTCGGCGATCTGGAGATGGGGGTCGGTGACCGCCACCGGGTGCCACCAGGCCCCGTCGACGGTGATGGTGGGCTCGGGTTCGAGCGTGTCGAGGGAGACGTGCACCCCGGTGTCGGCGAACCCCTCCTGGGCTACGGGTCGGATCAGGCGGTCGGCGGGGGCGATACCGAGGCCGTCCAGGCGACGGTGCAGCGCTGCAACCCCCTCGCGGTCCTCGTCGTAGAGCGTCGCCGCGACCCGAACGCGAAACCCCAGCGACGAGGCCAGCTCGATCCCGGTCAGGGCCCGCGCCCACGACCCGGCGCCGCGCTGACGGTCGTGCAGGTCGGGGGTGGCCGAGTCCAGGCTGACCTGCAACCCGACCGACCGGTCCAGGCTCTCAAGGGTCTCGCGTCGCCGGCCGCGCCCGAAGACCATGGCGTTGGTGAGGATGGTCCGCTCCAGGCCCTCGGCGGCGGCGACGAGCTCCCCCAGCTCCGGATGCATGAACGGCTCGCCGCCGGTGAGGAACACCTCACGACCCCCCAGCTCGGCGAACTCGGCGAAGGCCTGCCGGGCGATGTCGGGCGGGAAGCGCCGGGCGGACGCGCGGGGGGAGGACTCCGCGCAGCAGTAGAGGCACGCGAGGTTGCAGTCGAAGTTGGTGTAGACCCACAGGCGCCGCCCCACCGGCGTCCGCTGCCCGGAGGAGAAGGTCGGGTCCGGTGCCGGCGTCACGACCGCGGCCCGGACCTTACGGACGGCGAACCACCAGGGACCCTCGTCGGTGTCGGCCACCTGCCGGTCAACCTCGTGACCGACGAGGTCGGCCCACACGGGCAGGTCGGTGACCACGCTGACCTGGGCGCTGCGGACGCCTAGCAGCTCCCCGGGGGACAGCCTCCGCATGGCGCGCGTGATCAGGAGCAGCAGGCCGCTCCCACAATCCATCTCACCGCCGTCGATGAGCGTCGCCACGCCCCCCAGCTCAGCGGGGACGACCGGGGCAGGCCCACCGTCGGGTGTCATGGACTGGAGCATAGCCGCGTTCCTGCCGTCTCTACGGGGGCAACGGTTACGGCGCGCTGAGCCGGGAGCCGGCGGCAGGACGCTGTCGTTGACCCCGGGGTCAGCGGCGCGGGGCGGCGTAGGCTTGGGCCATGTCCACCGTCGCTCCCCCGCCCCGGCCCGGCGAGGAGCAGCGCAACTTCTGGGAGGGCGTCCACAACAGCAAGGAGATGGACGGCGTTTCCTGGTGGCAGTCGGTGCCCGGGCTCTCGCTGGACCTGGTCGACGCGACCCACCTGGACCTGTCCGTACCGATCATCGACGTCGGCGCCGGATGGTCCACCCTCGTCGACCATCTGCTGGCCCGGGGCTATCGGGACCTGACGGCCATCGACCTCTCGACCACGGCCCTGCGGACCGTCCGGGAGCGCCTCGGCGCGGACGGGGCCGACGTGGTCCTGACCGTGGCCGACGTGCTGGACCTTGACCTGGGGCGCACCTACGGACTGTGGCACGACCGCGCGGTCTTCCACTTCCTGACCGAGCCAGACGAGCGCGAGGACTATCTCGCCTCGCTGCTGCGCTGCCTACGGCCGGGCGGCTGGGCCGTCGTCGCCACCTTCGGACCGGACGGTCCGACGACCTGCAGCGGCCTGCCCATCGTCCGCTACACCCACGCCCAGCTGAGCGCCCAGTTTCCCGGCTTCGAGCTGGTGCAGACCGCGGGTGACGACCACCTCACCCCCTGGGGAACCCGGCAGCAGTTCACCGCAGTGCTCCTGCGCCGCCGCCCCTGAGCCCTCCCGGGTCCCCAGGGAACGTGGGCGAGCTGACTGCGGGCGAGACGGGCCGGTCGGGTGGCGTTCGCGCCGGCTTGGTCAGCCGCTAGCCGACCAAGCGGGCGCCGACCACCGGACCGGTGGCGCGGCGTACGGCCCGGCAGAGCCCGTCCGAGCTCAGGGCCACGCTCAGCTCGACCGCGGCCCCCTCGCTCGCAGCCAGGAAGGCGCAGGTCGGACCGGAGCCCGAGACCATGGCCCCGAGGGCTCCCGCCTCCAGCCCGGCCTCCAGCAGCAGACCGAGCCGGGGCTGCAGGTCCAGGGCGGCGGGCTGCAGGTCGTTGCTCAGAGCCGGTCCCAGCAGGTGCGGGTCACCGCTGCGGAGGGCGTTCATCAGGTCCGCCGGGATCTCCGGGGCGGTCGCGTCGGGGCTGAGCTCGTCGAAGCGGCGGTAGACCGCCGGGGTGGACAGGCCCTGGTGGCCGAAGGCCAGCACCCAGTGGTAGGTCCCCCGCGCCAGGGCTGGGACCACCTCCTCACCGCGTCCGCTGCCCACCGCAGTGCCGCCGAGCAGGGCGAACGGAACGTCACTGCCGAGCTCGGCGGCCAGGGCGCGGAGCGTCTCCGGCGCGACGTCGATGTCCCACAGAGCCGCGCAGGCCAGCAGGGCGGCCGCAGCGTTGGAGGAGCCACCGGCCAGACCACCGGCGACCGGAATCGCCTTGGTGAGGGCCAGCCGTACGCCCAGCGAGTCGTGCTCGCCGTGGGTGCGGGCCAGCAGCCGGGCCGCGCGGACAGCCAGGTTGGAGTCGTCCAGGGGGACCTGCGTCACGCCCTCGCCGCTGACTGTGACCTCGAACTCGTCGGGGTGGGCCCAGGTGGCGTCGACCTCATCGTAGAGGGAAACCGCCTGGTAGACCGTAGCCAGCGGGTGGAACCCGTCGGGGCGGGGCGGCCCGACCTTCAGCGCAAGGTTGATCTTGGCCGGCACCCGAACCCGGACACCGACGGGACTCGGCGGGAGAGGGGAGGCCACCGCCTGAGGTTATGCCTTCGTCCCGGGCGACCACCGGTCGTCTCACCGGCTTAGGGGGCTGGGGGTCCGGACTCGGACGTGGGCCCGGACGTGCGCTCGGACGGGGGTTCAGGCGCGGGCTGCGACCAGTCCAGCTGCTCGGCGATCCGGGCGAACTCGACCACGCCGAGCATCTCGCCCCGGGTCTGCGGGTCGATCCCCGCCGCCTCGACGGCGACGCTGGCCGCGGCGGACGAGCCGACCAGCCCGGCCAGGGCCGAGCGCAACATCTTGCGCCGTTGCGCAAAGGCGGCGTCGACGACGGTAAAGACCTGCTGCCGGGTCACCGAGGTCTCCGGCGCGGGACGGCGCCGGATCGAGACCAGGCCGGACTCCACGTTGGGGACGGGCCAGAAGACGGTCGGGGGGACGGTGCCCACCCGGGCGGTCTCGGCCCACCAGGCCATCTTGACCGAGGGGATCCCGTAAATCTTGGACCCCGGACGGGCCGCCAACCGGTCGGCGACCTCGGCCTGCACCATCACCAGACCCCGCTGCCAGGACGCAAAGGTCGCGAGCAGATGGAGGATGACCGGCACCGACACGTTGTAGGGCAGGTTGGCCACGACGGCGGTCGGCGGCACGGGCAGTTCGGTGACCCGGAGGGCGTCGGCGGTCAGCACGGTGAGCGCGTCGGCCCGCTCAGGCATCCGGGCCGCCACCGTCGTCGGCAGCTCTGCGGCCAGCAGCTCGTCGATCTCGATCGCCACCACCGCCCGGGCCGCCTCGAGGAGGCCGAGGGTCAGCGAGCCCAGGCCGGGTCCGATCTCGAGGACGACGTCCTCAGGTCCCACCCCGGAGACCGCGACGATCCGCCGTACGGTGTTGGCGTCGGTGACGAAGTTCTGCCCCCGCTGCTTGGTCGGGCGCAGGCCCAGGCGGCCCGCCACCTCCCGGACGGAGGTGGGGTCGAGGAGGCTCAGCGCAAGCCGAGCTTCGAGGTGCAGGCGGGCCAGGCGCCCCAGCCCTGAGCGGCCTGGATCTTCTTGGCCACCGCAATCTGGGTGGCGCGGCTGGCCTGGTTGGGCATGCCGCTACCGCCGTACGCGCGCCAGGTGCTGAGCGTGAACTGCAGGCCCCCGTAGAAGCCGTTCCCGGTGTTGATCGACCAGTTGCCGCCGGACTCGCAGGCGGCGATCTTGTCCCAGACCCCGCCCGAGGCGACGCTCGGGGCGCTGGCCGACTTCGTGGAGCGCGAGGGGCTGGACGACGTGGCGGGGGCGGGGGCGGGGACCTTCTTGGCCTTGGTGCCGACCAGGACCACCTGCGTGCGCGGCTGGCTCGTCACCTTGCTGGAGACCTTGGTCGTGCTGGTGGTCTTGCCGTTCTCGGTCGTGACCTTGTAGGTCGTGGTCCGCGAGCCTGCGCGCCCGGTGGTGGCGACCTTGGTCGTGCCCCTGGTCAGGCTGCTGCTGTTCTTGCGGGTCGTGTCGTAACCGACGGCCGTCTTCTTGGTCACGTTCTTGACGTCGACCTTGGTCCAGGTGATCGTGACGCCGTCGACCAGGGGCGCGGTGAGGGCCTTGGAGACCTTGTCGTTGGCGTCCGGGGTGACCTTGGCCGCGGCCAGCGCGGCATCGACGGTGCCGGCGGTCGTGGTGAGGACGCGCTTCTTGCCCGCCGCGTTCACGGTCACCTTCTTCTGGGTCGCAATGCTCACGTCCAGCCCCTCGCGCCCGATGGCCGCGCTGCGGCTGGTGGAGAAGGCCGCCCCGGTGGTGTCGATCCCGAGCGAGGAGGTGGCCTGGTCGAGGCTGGTCGCGGTGGTCCACACGGTCTGGGGCTTGCCGTCCACGGTGAAGGTCACCTCGCGGCCGTACTGGACCGCGACGCGGGTGCCGTCGCTGAGCGGGGCGGCGGCGCTCGGGGCGACCACGTCGTGCTCGGACACCGCGATGCCCCGGCTGGCCAGCAGGTCCCCGACCGTACCGGCGGTGGTGCTGACGTCGGCCACCTGACCGTCGACGGACAGGGTGACGTCCTTGTTCAGGGTGACGTAGCCGAAGGCTCCGCCCGCGAGGGCGAGCGTCGTGGCGCCGGCAACGACGACAGGAATGATCTTGCGCACAGTGCTCCCAACATGGCCCGCGATGTCCTACCTGCCGGCCGTGGATGGTCAGGAGCGGCGTCTGCGCCTGCTCCCCAATGGTCACGAAATAGTAACGGCGGGGGCGACGCCCACCCAAATCGTCGCCTTACCAGACGCCTGGCTGGTCTTGTCGGCGCCCCGCCGTGCCCGGCGTGCCCGCCTGCCCGCCGTGCCCGCTCAGGTCTCCCGACGCCACCGGGACCGGTGGACCAGCTCCCCGGCTGGTCGGCGGGGCCGCCGGGTAGGGGAACCCCCCGCCGGGGCCACCGGAGCCGGGTAGCCCAGGCTGAGCACTCCGACGCTCAGCTGGTCCACCGGCACGCCGAAGTGGGCCCGCACGGCCTCGACCCGCTCCACCGGGACGCCGAAGAAGCAGCCACCAAGGCCGCGGTCGACCACGCTGAGCAGGGCGGCGAGGGCGGCCATCCCGGCGTCGACGTACCAGTAGGGCGCCGACCAACGACCGAGGTTGCGGTCGGTCCAGCCCTTGTCCGGCTGGGCGTAGCGGTCGGCGTACGCCTCGGCGCTCGTCCAGACCAGGACCAGGACGGGGGCGGTCCGCATCCCGCGCAGCCAGCGGCTGTCGGACTCGGCGCACAGGCCCCAGAAGTTCTCCCGGTCCGCCGGGTCGGCGAGGACCAGCAGGGAGACGGCCTGGGTGAACCCCGCCGACGGGGTCCGCAGGGCTGCGGCGAGCACGGCCTCCAGGTCGTCGGCGGCCACCGGGCGGTCGGGGTCGTAGGACCGGACCATCCGCCGGCGCCGCAGGGCCTCGGTCAGCTCCACCCGTGACTCCGGTTGAGTACGTGCCGGCTCACCACGTGCCCGCTCACCACGCACCGCCGAAGGCCGCCTCCGCGTTGGCCTCCAGGTCCCGGCAGAGGCCGGTCAGGTCCCGGCCCAGCGTCGCGGCCAGGAAGCGCACGGTGTGCGGCACCAGGTAGGACGCGTTCGGCCGACCGCGGAGCGGGGTGGGGGTGAGGAAGGGGGCGTCGGTCTCGACCAGCACCCGGTTGGGCGGGGTCACCGCCAGCGCGTCGCGAAGGTGGTGGTTGTTCTTGAACGTGACCGTGCCCGCGAAGGACAGGTAGGCCCCCCGGTCCAGGCAGGCCCGGGCGAAGTCGGCGTCCCCGGAGTAGCAGTGCATGACTACGCGGTCGGGCACCCCCTCCGCGTCGAGCACGTCGAGCACGTCGGCGTGCGCGTCCCGGTCGTGGATGACCAGGGTCTTGTCGAAGCGGCGGGCCAGGGCGATGTGGGCGGCGAAGGACTCCCGCTGCCGCGCCTGGGCGTCCGCCTCGGCGGTGCGGAAGTAGTCCAGACCGGTCTCCCCCACGCCCCGTACGCGGTCCTCACCGACCAGCGCCTCGATCGCGGCCAGCCCGTCGGCCAGACCGGCGCCGAGCCGG
>JBBQAB010000371.1:0-4665 GCA_038198385.1 Propionibacteriales bacterium | reverse complement strand
GTCAGGAACTGCTTGGCCACCGAGTAGTTAGGCTGGTAGTTCGAGGTCGCCCGCAGGTAGCCCTCGACGATCTGCCGGGGGTCGTCACCCGGGGTCGGCGGCGCGACGACGATGTTCACGCAGCCCTGGCAGGCGGGCTGGGCGCCCGGCACCTTCTCGACCGAGCCGGAGGTAGGGACACTGACGCAGCCGGCCAGCACCGACACCAGCAGGACGACCAGCGCGGTCAGGACGGCCACCGGGCGGCGGCGCCCGCTCACGCGGTGCCCGGTGACACGGAACCCGGTCACGGGGTACCCACCGGTGAGTCGGCCGACCGTGGGTCCGATCCTGCGGGAACGATGGGGTGCCCGCCGGCCACCGGGGTGCCGGTGAGGGGCGAGCCGGGCCGGTCGAAGACGGAGGTGACGGGCCTGTCCTGGGCGATCGTGCTCGTCTCCAGTACGGTCGTGGTCGGCTTGTCGAGGATGGTGGTCGTATGGGCTGACTCCAGGCCGTCGGCGCGGACACCGGTCGGACCGACCAGGTCGCGGGGGACCAGCGGAAGCGGTGAGGTCTCCAAGATGGTGCCGGCCCGCCGCGGTAGCGTCAGCCGGAACTGCGCGCCCAGCCCGGGCCGACCCCAGGCGGTCAGCCAGCCGTGGTGCAGGTTGGCGTCCTCCATGGCGATGGACAGGCCCAGGCCCGTACCCCCCACAGTCCGGGCCCGGGCCGGGTCGGCCCGCCAGAACCGGTGGAAGACCTGCTTGGCCTGGGACGCCTCGAAGCCGACCCCGTGGTCCCGTACGGCGACGGCCACCGCGAGGTCGTCGCTCTCGATCAGGATGTCGATGGGGTTCCCCTCACTGTGCTCGATCGCGTTGACCAGCAGGTTGCGCAGAATGGGCTCGAGCCGCGGGGGGACGACCACCGCCGGGGCCGGGCGGGCTGGGTGCCGGGTTATCTCGGTGCGTTCCTTCTCGGCCCGCCGCAGGCGGGCCCCCACTACCCGGGCCACGACGTCGCCCACGTCCACCGAGGTGAGGCTGAGCTCGGCGGCGCCGGCGTCGAACCGGGAGATCTCCAGCAGGTCGGTCAGGAGGGCCTCGAACCGGTCGAGCTCAGTCTGCAGCAGCTCCGCGGACCGGGCCTCCACCGGGTCGAAGTCCTCGCGCGCGTCGTGCAGCACCTCGGCGGCCATCCGGACCGTGGTGAGCGGCGTACGCAGCTCGTGGGAGACGTCGGAGACGAACCGCTGCTGGACCGCGGAGAGCTCCTCCAGGGTGGTGATCTGCTTCTCGAGCTCGGAGGCCATGTAGTTCATCGACGTCGCCAGCCGGGCCAGGTCGTCCTGGCCGCGGACCCGCATCCGGTCGTGCAGGTTGCCCGAGGCCAGACTCTCGGCCGCCCGCCGGGCGGCGCGTACCGGGGTGACCACCTGGCGGCTGACCAGGGCCGCGATGAAGGTGAGCAGGATGACGAGGATGGCGCCGGTGGTCAGAACCGCCACCCGCAGGACCAGCAGGGTCTCCACCTCCTGGTCGAGCGGGAAGATCAGGTAGATCTGGTAGCGCCCGGTGCCGGGCAGGGTCAGCGCCGAGCCGGCCGCGAGTCCGGCCACCGACGCGGTCCCGTCTCGGAACTCCACCTGCGTCGGGGTGATGAGCAGGTCGTTGCTCTGCTCCACCTGCTTGCGCAGCGACGACGGGATGCTGCTCGTCGCTGCGTTGCCGGCGGTGATGGTCTGGCCCCGGGCCAGGATGATGACCTCGAACTGGCCGCCGGACCCGTTGCGGTTGGCGAACCCCGTGGCCAGGTCGAGCAACAGCTTGTCGACGTTGACGTCGCCGGTCAGGTCCGCAGCGTTCAGTTGCTGCTGGGCTCCGTTGACGGCCTGCCGGGCCTCGTTCTTGGCACTGGCGGTCTTGGCGTCGAGCACCCCGATCGAGGCCTGCTGCATGAGCAGGAACCCGCCCAATACCAGCACCAGCACGGAGGCGACGAAGACGGTGAGCACCACCCGCAGCGGCAGTGACCGCCACCACAGCCGCGACGGCAGTCCCCACGACTGGGCCAGCAGCCGGCGGAGAGAGGAGAGGGAGAGGTCCTTCATCGGAAGCTCACACCGGGCCGGCTAGCCGGCAGGATCGGTCTCGCCGGCTTTGTAGCCGATGCCGCGGACCGTGACGACGATCTCCGGGTGCTCGGGGTCCCGCTCGATCTTGGAGCGCAGCCGCTGGACGTGCACATTGACCAGGCGGGTGTCGGCGGCGTGCCGGTACCCCCAGACCTGCTCCAGCAGAACCTCGCGGCTGAACACCTGCCAGGGTCGACGGGCCAGCGCCAGCAGCAGGTCGAACTCGAGCGGGGTCAGCTGGATCGGGGCGCCGGCGCGCTTCACGGAGTGACCGTCGACGCTGATCGACAGGTCACCGATCCGCAGCGTCTCGGTGTCGGTCCCCTCCGGGGCCGGGTTGCGGCGCAGCCGGGTGCGGATCCGGGCCACCAGCTCCTTGGCCTTGAACGGCTTGGCCACGTAGTCGTCGGCACCGGCCTCCAGACCCTCCACGACGTCGATGGTGTCGGCCTTGGCCGTGAGCATCACGATCGGTACGTCGGACTCGGTCCGGATGTCGCGGCAGACGTCGACCCCGTCGCGACCGGGCAGCATCAGGTCCAGCAGGATGAGGTCGGGCTTGGACTCCTTGAACGCGGCGAACGCCTTGTCCCCGTACGCGCACCAGACCGGCTCGAAACCCTCGTTGCGCAGGACGATGGAGAGCATCTCGGCGAGCGCTGCGTCGTCGTCGACCACGAGGATCCGGCTGGGCGGGCTGGTGCCCTTGGCCGCTTCGGACAACGTCTCTCCCCTGGCTCGACGGTGCAGAACGTGCGTTCTGCACCCGCTGACTGACCTGCTCGTGCTACTGGTGCGACCCCATCCTATGACTTCGCCCAACCGCAGCCCTGGCCAAACTACGGGCCGGATCCCCCGCCGCGGCGCAGGGAGATGACAAACTGTCGCCGTGTCGCTCACCGGAGGCGCCCGCTCCGGGCCCGTTTGTGTCACCTCGCCCTGGCCCCTGCGCCGCCCGCCGGTGCTGGACGCGGCCCGGACGGCACTGATCCTGCACTCCCGCCGCCCCCGCGACCAGGCCGAGGACCGCGAGGACCGCTCGACCCTCCTCCAGCGGGGGCAGGGACCGATTTCGACTCGCTGCGGGCCAGCGTCCTGCGACGGTCGGCGGCGGAGGTGCTGCCCGCCTTCGTGAACGCGATGGCCACCGTCGACCCGGTGCTGGTCGAGACCGACCACCGGTCCCTGATCACCCGACCGCTTCGCCCCCGACCTCGCCGACCACCTGGCCCTGAAGAAGGCCGGCCGGCTCTGAGCCGGGACCTCAGTTGAGCTCGGGGTCCTCGAGCCAGGTCGAGAAGAAGGACAGGCTGGTGGGCTGGCGGCGGAGCACCGTACGCCACAGGTTGAGGGGGCGGCGGCCGAACACGTCGGCGTACTCAGCCGACACGACGTGCCACGACCCCTGGGCGATCTCCCCCTCGAGCTGGCCGGAGGCCCACCCGGCGTAGCCCGCGAAGATCCGTAGGTCCCGGTAGGCGCCGGACACGATCTCGATCGGGGTGTCCAGGTGCAGCAGCCCCACGGTGTCGAACAGCGGGCGCCAGCCGGGTGGCTCCTCTCCCGCCGTCATCACGCTGGCCAGACAGATCGCCCCGTTGGGGGACACCGGGCCACCGTGGAACAACAGACGCGGCTCCGACACCGAGCCGACCCAGTCCGGCAGCACGGCGTCCAGCGGGGTCTGGGAGATCTCGTTCAGGATGACCCCCAGGGCGCCGTCCTCGTCAGCGTCGAGAACCAGGACCACGGTGGAGCTGAAGACCCCCTCGGTCAGCAGCACGCTGGAGACCAGCAGGTCCCCAGGATGGGGTGCGGACGCCGCGTCAGCCATCGGCGCCGGCTCCGGTCAGCGAGCCCGGCCGACGCCGGGTCGCGAGGAAGCCCAGCAGGCCGAGGCCCACCCCGACCGTGTCGGCCAGGGCGTCGAGCGGGTCACCCGTACGGGTGGTGTAGAAGAAGTGCTGCACGAGCTCGCTGACCACCGCGTGCACCGCGAATGCGCCGGCGACCAGGGCGAGCCCGCGGCGGTGCAGCCCGCGGCGGCCCCGGCGGCGGAGACCGGTCGAGACCGCGACGAGGACCAGGAACAACGGCAGGCCGAACCCGATCAGGTGCTCCAGCTTGTCGGCTTGGGGGAACCAGGTCGGAGTCGACGGACCCGTGACCCGGTAGAGCCCCCAGAGGTGGACCCCGACCGCGAGGAACGCGACCACCACGACGACCGGCCAGCCGGGCGCCTGCGGCCTCCGCCTGGTCGTCACCGCTAGATCGCGAGCTCGGTATCGGTCGGCAGCTCGGCCGGTCCGCCGGCGGCCCGCCGGACAGCGGCGGCCACCGCCTGGTGCACGTCGGAGTGGAAGACGCTGGGCATGATGTAGGACGCGTTCAGCTCGGCGTCGGTGACCACGCCGGCCAGCGCCTTGGCCGCCGCCAGCAGCATCGTGGGGGTGATCTCGGCGGAGCGGGCATCTAACACACCCCGGAAAACCGCGGGGAAGGCGAGCCCGTTGTTGATGTGGTGGGGGATGTCCGAACGACCGGTGGCC
>JBBQAB010000370.1:0-5524 GCA_038198385.1 Propionibacteriales bacterium | reverse complement strand
TCGGCCCGGGTGGGCGTGCCCGCGCCCATGGCGACCGCCACACCGAGCCGGAACCCCCCGCAAGGAGGGCCCGAGCCGGTGTCCAGGTCATGGGGTGGAGCGAACTGACCAGCTCGGCTCAGGGGGCCGCGCGGCGGAGCTTGTCCAGCAGTGGTGCTGCGGCCTTCTCCAGGAACTCCGACTGACCCTCGTCGCCGACCTGGACCAGGGCGACGTCGGTGAATCCCGCCTCCCAGAACGGCTTGACGGCCTCCACGATGGCGTCCAGGTCCGGTCCGCAGGGGATCGACTCGGCGACGTCCTCGGGGCGGACGAACTGGCTGGCCCCGGTGAAGCCGGCCGGGGTCGGCAGGTCGGCATTGACCGACCAGCCGCCGGCGAACCAGCGGAACTGGTCGTGGGCG
This sequence comes from Propionibacteriales bacterium, assembly GCA_038198385.1. Taxonomy (GTDB): domain Bacteria; phylum Actinomycetota; class Actinomycetes; order Propionibacteriales; family Propionibacteriaceae; genus Microlunatus. The sequence continues at coordinate 5,120 of JBBQAB010000370.1, read as the reverse complement.
CGGGCGACCGCGTTCTTCTCGTCCGGGTCCCAGCAGATCGGGATCTGGCCGATCTTGCGTGAGGCCTGGTTGCCCTTGATCGCGTCCCAGCCCTGAACCGCCTCGGCGTTCGGCTCGGTCGTGATCAGGTGGTCACCGAGCGGGGCGAACCGCTCCACCGACTTGTCCCCCGAGACCGCGAGACCGATCGGGACCCCGCCCTCAGGGACGTCCCAGACCCGCGCCGAGTCGACCCGGAAGTAGTCGCCCTCCCAGGTGGTCAGCTCGCCGGTGTGCAGCTCACGGATGATGGTGACCGCCTCCTCCAGCATGTCCTGACGCTGGGCGACGGGCGGCCACCCCTCACCGGTGATGTGCTCGTTGAGGTTCTCCCCGGAGCCGAGGCCGAGGATGAACCGGCCGTCGGACAACAGCTGCAGGGTCGCCGCCTTCTGCGCCACGACCGCCGGGTGGTAGCGGATGATCGGGCAGGTGACGTAGGTCGCCAGCTCGACCCGGGAGGTGGCCTGAGCCACCGCACCGAGCACGGTCCAGGCGTACGGTGCGTGGCCCTGCGACATCAGCCACGGGGAGTAGTGGTCGCTCGAGACCTCGAAGTCGAAGCCGACGTCCTCGGCCTTCACCGCGTACGCGACGAGCTCCCTGGGTCCGCTCTGCTCGGTCATCAGCGTGTAGCCGAAGCGGGTCATCGTTGCCTCCTGGGTGCGGGCGGACAAATCACTTGTCGAGCTGGGTCTTCAGACGGTCGATGTGCTGGGAGGCCTCGGCCTTGCTCATGTCCGCCTTCAGCTCCTCGCCGGCCTCGCGGGCCAGGGTGTCGAGATAGCTCTTCTGTGACTCGGTGATGGGGTCGTCACCGCTGACCCAGTCGCTGGGGTCCTTCTCCAGGGCGTTGTCGCCCCGGGCGGAGGAACCGAGGGTCTCCTCGTTGCTCTCCGGGGACGTCTGCACGTCCTGCACTTCTTCCTGGGCAGCCTGGGTGGTCTCCGACGTGAATTCGCTCATGGTTGACACCGTATGTGGTCGCTCCGACAGTCTCGTTCCGGAGGTGGCTGGAGCTCGACGACAAGTCGAGGCGGCGGGCCCCTAGACCTCTGGCGAGGACCTCTGGAGACCCGAGCGCGTCAGCGGGGGGCGGCCGTTGACACCTGGGGCATCCCGGAGGGCACCGGACCCGACGGCACCTCGCCGGGACGGAACGGGACGAGCAACCCGCTCAACCCGAGCATCAGCAGCAGCGCCAGGACGGCGAGCCAACCCACGACGAACACCACGCGGAGCGAGGGCGCCGGCCTGGGTCGCCGTGTCGGCTGATCCGGTCGACCGAGGCGCAGTCCGGACCCGGCAAGGTTCTGGCTCGAGCCGGCCGGCCACCGGTGCAGCCCGGCGTTCACGTCATCACCGCCCGGTCCCCACGCCGGCGAGAGCGGAGGTGGACCGCACCGGGCGGACGGCCCGGGTCGCGTCGTCGCGGGCTCCGTCGGCCTGTGTCACCGCGTAGAAGCACAGCTCGTGGTGGTCCGGGTCGTGGAAGCCCACCAGCCGTCCTCGGGCCCCGCTATCACGGGGGTGTGGTCGATGTGGAGGCGCTCCAGATTCCGTCATCGCTCCTCCAATTGGGTACTGTAGTGCTGTACTAATAGGATTCGAATACAGCAGCACTGTTGTCAATAGCCCGGAGGCGTCGTGCCGGACCCAGATCAGGAGCGGCGGGCCTACCACGCTCCGCGACGCAACGCCGGAGCCCGGCAGACCCGCGAGCGGATTCGTACGGCTGCGGGCGAGTTGTTCCTCGCCGACGGGTACGCGGGGACCTCGATGAGGTCGGTGGCGAAGGCGGCCGGGGTGGCGGAGAAGACCGTTTACCTCCAGTTCCCGACGAAGACCGACCTGCTGAAGGAGGTCGTGGAGACCGCGATCGTGGGCGACGACCTCCCCGTCGCCGCCGCCGACCGGGAGTGGTTCCTGGCGGTGCTCGCGGCGCCGCCCGCCGACAAGATGGTGTTGCTCGCTGGCTCCAGCGCCGACCTGCACGAGCGGACCGGGGCGTTCTTCTCGATGGCCCGGGGTGCGGCCGCGGTCGACCCCGAGGCGGCCCAGCTGTGGCAGGGCGGCAAGCGTGGGCACCTGGCTGACGTCTCGATCTTCGCGCAGAACCTGGTGCAGGCCGGGATGGTCCCCGCCGCCGCCGAGGAGCGGGCCCGCAACACGCTCTACGTGCTGATCGGCCCAGAGTCCTGGCACCTCGTACGCCTCGAGCTCGGCCTGGACGCCGCGGCCTACCGGGCCTGGCTGCGGACCGCCCTGCAGGCCGCCTTCCCGACGAACGCGGTGGACTGACGCGGGTGCCGCCGTCCCGCGCTCCCCGGGTGCGGTCCCAGCGGACACAGCGTCCGACGAAGTCCAGGCAGAGCCGAGCAACACCCTGCCCACCGGGCCGCCTGAGAAGGGAGCAGACCCGAAACCCCCCCCGGACGGATCCAGACGGGGGTCTGCAGCAGGTAGTGCTGCTCAGCGCTCGAGGAAGAGCCGCAAGCTCAGCCGCCATGCGCCTCGACTGAGACCGCCTGCCACGCGTTCCAGGTGGCGAGCCGCGACTCGTAGTCCTTGGTCGCGATCTCCAGCGGGGCCTGGCCGAAGAAGATCCGCAGCGGCGGCTCGTCGGCGTCGACGACCTTGAGGATGGCGGCCCGGGTGGCGGTCGGCTCGCCCTTGTTGTTGGCCGTGGCCCGCTGGCCCATGGCCTCGCGGACGGAGGCGTACGCCTCGATCGGTTCGCTGTGCACCGCGGAAGGCCCGGCCCAGTCGGTGGAGTAGCCGCCCGGCTCGACCAGGGTCACGTGGACCCCGAAGCCCGCGACCTCCTGGGACAGCGCCTGGGAGAAGCCCTCGAGGGCCCACTTCGAGGCGTGGTAGGCGCCGATGCCCGCGAAGGCGGAGATCCCACCGATGCTCGACACCTGGATGATGTGGCCCGAGCCCTGGGCCCGCAGGATCGGCAGCGCCGCCTGCGTCACCCACATGGCCCCGAACACGTTGGTCTCGAGCTGCCCGCGGACCTCCTCCTCGGTCAGCTCCTCGATCATCCCGAAGTGGCCGAAGCCGGCGTTGTTCACGACCACGTCGAGCCGACTGAAGTGCTCGGCGGCCTGCTGGACCGCGGCGAAGTCGGCGGCGCGGTCGGTGACGTCGAGCTGCAGGGGGAGGAACGCGTCGCCGTAGGTCTGCTGGAGATCGTCGAGGGTCTCGATCTTACGAGCGGTCCCGGCGACCCTGTCGCCCCGCTCGAGGGCGGCGTCCGCCCACTCCCGACCGAAGCCCTTCGAGGCGCCGGTGATGAACCAGGTCTTAGCCATGCTGTGGTCTCCCTTGCGAGAATCGACGATGTCCTTCCCTTGCGACAACCCGGTAATCGCCCAGTTGCTTCCCGTCCGGCCCCGCCGGTTCCGGCGCACGTCGGTGACGGCCGCTTCAGGCCGGTCGGCTCCCGTGGCTGACCCCGGTGTGCGAAGGTGCGGAGATGCTGGCGGCGTACGCGGAGGCGATCGCGCGGACCTTCGGGGTCGGCGAACCTCTCGCGCCGCTGACCCTGGCCGGAGCCGGCGAGGAGGGGCGGGTGTGGCGCCTGGACACCGAACGGGGGGTCCTCGCCGTCAAGGAGCTGGTCCGCCGGCAGGCACCCCGGGATGCCGAGGCGGACGCGACCTTCCAGCGGGCCGTGTTGGCGGCGGGGTCGGTGGCGATGCCGACCCCGTTGCCGACGGTGACCGGCGGCATCCTGGCCGAAGTCGGTCCGCACCAGGTCCGGGCCTACACCTGGGCGGAGGTGCTGGCCCCGGACACCCGGGTTGACCCCGCTCTGGTGGGGTCGACCGTGGCGGCGGTCCACCGCGTGCACCACCACGGCGGGCAGCCGGTCTCACCTTGGTGCTGGGCACCGGTCGGGGTGGACCGGTGGGCTGCTCTGCTGGACCGGTCGCGATTGACCTCGGCCCCGTTCACCAAGGCGCTCGCGGCCGAGATCGGCCCTCTCGTGGACCTCGAGACGCTCATGACCCCACCGGACCCGATACAGACCTGTCACCGCGACCTCTGGTCGGACAACGTGCTGCCCACCCCCTCCGGGGGGCTGTGCGTCGTGGACTGGGAGAACAGCGGGCTGGAGGACCCGGCCCGCGAGCTTCCTGGACTGCTGCTCGACTTCGGCCTGGGCGAACCGGACCGTGTACGCACGCTGTACGCCGCCTACCGCGACGCCGGCGGGCCGGGGCGGTTGACCGGGCCGGCCGACTTCACCCTGCTCACCGCCCAGTTCGGGCACTTCTGGGCCTCCGCCGTCGAGGAGTACCTGGCCCCCGGCGCCAGCCCCGACCAGCGGACGCACGCGCTGGGTCGGATCGCCGAGCTGCTGGACCCGCCCTTCCGGCGTCCGGACCTCGCGGCCATGCTCGACACGGTCGCCGGGCTCACCTGATCCCCGGCCCGTCCCGGGCTCCGACGAACGGTCAGCGGCCCAGAGCCTTGGCCAGATTCTTCGCCTCCTTGGCGGCAGCCCGGGACCCGAACAGGTCCCCGCCCCGCAGCCGGGCGCTCGACAGGTCTTCCAGAGCCGCCCGCAACGCGGGCCCGTACGCCGTCAGGTCACCCTCGACGCGGCCGCGGAGCACCTCCACCAGCCGCTCGGTCGCCGCCCGGGTCGCCTTGCGGTCCCCCTGCGCGCGCGCGCCGGCCAACGTCTGCTGGGCTAGGTCCAGGTCGCCGGGCTCGGGTTCGGGCTCGGGCTGCACGCCCGGCTCGAGCTGCAGCTCCGACTCAGGCTGCACGCCCGACTCGGGCTGCGCGTCCGGCTGCCGCTGCACGTCCAGCTCGGGCCCGGGCTGCACGTCCGGCTCGGGCCCGGGTCCCACGTCGGTCTCGGGCGGCACGTCCGGCTCGAGCTCCGGGACCGGCTCGGGCTGCGGGTCCAGGGCGGACTCGACGAGGGGTACCCGGTGGGGCCATGGCCCCGGCCCGCGAGTCACGACCGCTTCCCGCTCCGGTCCACGGTCCGCCAGGGCCCCCTCCGCCAGTTCCAGCTCAGCGAGCTCGGCCTGCCGGTGGGCCAGCTCGCGGTCCTCGGC
>JBBQAB010000369.1:0-2038 GCA_038198385.1 Propionibacteriales bacterium | reverse complement strand
GCTGGTGGCCACGGGGGCGACGCCGCGGATCCTGCCCCTCGCGCAGCCCGACGGCGAGCGGATCCTGACCTGGACCCAGGTGTACGGCATGAGCGAGCTCCCCGAGCGGCTGATCGTGGTCGGGTCCGGGGTGACCGGGGCGGAGTTCGCCAGCGCCTACGATGCGCTCGGAGCCGACGTCGTCCTGATCTCCTCCCGCGACCGGGTGCTGCCCGGGGAGGACGCCGACGCCGCCCAGGTGCTGGAGGATGTGTTCGCCCGTCGCGGTCTGACCGTGCTGTCGAAGTCCCGGGCCCAGTCGGTCACCCGTCAGGGCGATCAGGTCACCGTCACTCTCGCCGACGGTCGCGAGGTCGTCGGGTCGCACTGCCTGATGGCGGTCGGCTCGATCCCCAACACCGCCGACATGGGTCTGGCCGAGGCCGGGGTGACCCTGGACGACGGGGGCTACGTGCAGGTCGACCGGGTCTCACGGACCTCCTCCCGCGGGGTGTACGCCGCCGGGGACTGCACCGGGGTCTTCGCGCTGGCGTCCGTGGCCGCCATGCAGGGTCGGATCGCCATGTGGCACTCGCTGGGCGACGCCGTCTCCCCGCTGGACCTCAAGACGGTCTCCGCCAACGTGTTCACCTCGCCGGAGATCGCCACCGTCGGCGTGACCCAGCAGCAGGTCGACTCCGGCGAGGTCTCCGCGCGGACCGTCACCCTGCGGCTGCGGGGCAACCCCCGCGCCAAGATGCAGGGCAGCCGGGACGGGTTCGTCAAGCTGTTCTGCCGCAGCGTCACCGGCATCGTGATCGGCGGGGTGGTGGTGGCCCCCCGCGCCAGCGAGCTGATCTACCCCCTGGCCATCGCCGTCGCCCAGCGCCTCACGGTCGACCAGGTGTCGGGGTCCTTCACCGTCTACCCCTCGCTCACCGGGTCGTTGGCCGAGGCCGCCCGGCGCCTGCACGGGTCCCGCTCCGTCACCTGAACCGATGCCTTCGTGAGGCCCGCGCGGGCCGGTCAGGCTTGCCGGCCCCGGTAGCCTCGGCTGCGTGGGATTGGTGTCCGAGGTCGACGCAGCCGCGTCGGGAGCGTCCGAGGTCGACGCCGCGGCCGCGTCGGTGGCCGACCTGCTGCGCGGTCGCACCTGGACCGTGCTCAGCGGAGCCGGTCTCTCCACCGACAGCGGCATCCCGGACTACCGGGGACCGACCGCCGTCCGCGCCACCCCGATGCAGTTCTCGGAGTTCGTCGGCTCGGTCGAGGCGCAGCGTCGCTACTGGGCCCGTTCCTACCTGGGCTGGTCGCGAATGGGGGACGCCTTCCCCAACGACGGTCACCGGGCGCTGGTCGCCCTGGAAGACGCCGGGCTCGCCGGTGTCGTGACCCAGAACGTGGACGGTCTGCACACCGCCGCGGGCAGTCGTACGGTGGTGAACCTGCACGGGGAGATCGCCGCGGTGGTCTGCCTGGACTGTGGCGACCGGACGAGCCGGCGCCGGGTGCAGGAGCGGCTCCGCGACCTCAACCCGGCGCTGCAGGCGACCCAGGTGCCCGAGCACGCCGAGCTGCGTCCCGACGGGGACGCGGTGGTGGAGGACTGGCACGACTTCGTCCTCGCCGCCTGCGCCCGCTGCGGCGGCCGGCTCAAGCCCGACGTGGTCTTCTTCGGGGAGTCGGTCCCCAAACCGCGGGTGGCCCGGGCCTACGACCTGGTCGACGCGGGGGAGGTGCTGGTGGTTCTCGGCTCCTCGCTCACCGTGATGTCGGGGCTGCGCTTCGTCCGGCACAGCGCCAAGCACGGACGCCCGGTGGTGATCGTGACCCGGGGGGTGACCCGCGGGGACGACCTCGCCACTGTGAAGATCCACGACGGCTGCGCCGAGACGCTGCGTCGGGTCCGGCCGCTGCTCTAGGAGACTCCTGAACAAAGCGTGTCGTTCGGGTTTGGGTTCGAGCGGGCCGAGACGATAGGGGTGTGCAGGGTCGGTCTGAGGATCAGCGTGAGTTGCTGGATGCGGAGTCGGTGGTTGGGCATCTGGTGAGGCCGGGC
>JBBQAB010000368.1:0-5328 GCA_038198385.1 Propionibacteriales bacterium | reverse complement strand
GGTCGAGGTCGTCCGCCGCGGCCTCGCTGAGGGCATCCTGGGCCGAAGAATCACCGCGGTCGAGGTGCTGCACCCGCGCCCGGTCCGGCGGCACCTGCCCGGCCCGGAGGACTTTGCCGCCCAGCTCCGCGGCCGGACCTTCGCCGAGCCCCGCCGCCGCGGGAAGTACCTGTGGCTGCCCTTCGCCGACGGGGACGCGCTGCTGGCCCACCTGGGCATGAGCGGTCAGTTCCGCCTGGACCCCGCCGAGGCAGCCCTGGTCCCGAACACCCGGGTGCTGTTCACCTTCGACGACGGCGGGCCCCAGCTGCGCTTCGTGGACCAACGGATGTTCGGGGGACTCTCGCTGTCGCGTGACGGCGCCCTGCTGCCCCCCGAGATCGCCCACATCGGACGCGACCCCTTCGACGCAGAGTTCGACCTGGTCGAGGCGGTGTCGCGGATGCGCCGCAAGCGCACCAACATCAAGCGGGCCCTGCTCGACCAGCAGCTGGTCGCCGGGATCGGCAACATCTACGCGGACGAGGCCCTGTGGCGGGCGCGGACGCACTACGCCCGGGCCACCGCGAGTCTGAGCCGGGCCAAGGCCGCCGAGGTGATCACCGCCGCCACCGACGTGATGCGGACCGCGCTGGGCCAGGGCGGGACCTCCTTCGACGCCCTCTACGTCAACGTCAACGGGGCCAGCGGCTACTTTGACCGCTCGCTCGCCGTCTACGGCCAAGAGGGCCGGCCCTGCCCCCGCTGCGGCGCCCCGGTCCGACGCGAGCCGTTCATGAACCGCTCCGCCTTCCGCTGCCCTCGCTGCCAGCGGACCCCGTACGGCGCCGGCTACCTCCCCTGAGGACCCGAGGGTGACCCGGAGGGCCGTCGCCGGGCGCGCCTACCGTGGAGGCATGCGTCCCTCCGACCTCCGGCCCCCGCTGCTGCTCGAGCTCGACCTCACCGAGGTGCCGGTCGACCCCGACGCCGACGACCAGCTGGCCCGGTTCCGGCTGCGGGGACGCCGTCAGTTGCGGCCGATCCTGCGGGCCCTGGCCGAGGCGGCCCAGGACCGACGGGTGGTCGGTCTGGTGGCCAAGCTCGGCGCACCGCTGCCCTGGGCGATGATGCAGGAGCTCCGGCTCGGCGTGGTCACCTTCGCTGCCTCGGGCAAGCCGACCGTGGCCTGGGCGGAGTCGTTCAGCGAGAGCGGCGACCTGAGCGCGTACGTGCTGGCCTCAGCCTTCGACGAGATCTGGCTCCAGCCCGGCGGCGGTCTCGGTCTGCTCGGGGTCGGGGTGGAGCCGACCTTCGTCCGCGGCGTGCTGGACCGGCTGGGCGTAGCTCCGGAGTTCGAGCAGCGCCGGGAGTACAAGAACGCGGTCAACACCTTCACCGAGACCGGTCTGACCCCGGGCCACCGGGAGGCGCTGGAACAGCTCACGCGCTCACTCCAGGACGAGGCTGTGGACCGGATCGCCACAGGGCGTGACCTGGCCCGGGAGCGGGTCCGGGAGCTCGTCGACACCGGTCCCCGGACCGCCCCCGAAGCTCTCGAGGCTGGGCTGGTGGACCGCCTCGGCTTCCGCGACCAGGTCCTGACCGCGGTGCGGGAGAAGGTCGGTGCGGAGGCGGAGCTGCTCTTCGCCGACCGCTGGTCACCCCGGCCGCAGCTGCACCGACCCTGGCCGCGGCCGGGCCGCGTGGCCCTCGTCCAGGCCCGGGGCTCCATCGTCAGCGGTCGGACCCGCCGGGGAGCCACCGGCCGCCAGCTGGGCAGCGACTCGGTCGCCTCCGAGCTGCGCGCAGTGCTGGAGGACGACAGGGTCCGTGCGGTCGTGCTGCACGTCGACTCGCCCGGCGGCTCGGCCGTGGCCTCGGAGACTATCTGGCGCGAGGTCGTCCGGGTGCGCGAGTCCGGTCGGCCCGTGGTGGTCTCGATGGCGGCGCTGGCCGCGTCGGGGGGCTACTACATCGCCTGCGCCGCCAACGTCATCGTCGCGCTGCCGGCCACCCTGACCGGCTCGATCGGGGTCTTCGGGGGCAAGCTCGTGGTGGCCGACCTGCTGGATCGGGTCGGGGTGGGCACCGGCCGGGTCGAGCAGGGTGAGCGCACCTCCATGTTCTCGGCCCGGCGCCCCTTCACCGAGGCCGAGCGTGAGCGGTTCGCCGCCACCGTCGACGCGGTCTACGACGACTTCACCGCCAAGGTCGCAGCCGGTCGGGGACTCGGCCGGGAGCAGGTGGAGGCGCTCGCCCGCGGTCGGGTCTGGACCGGGCGGGATGCGGTCGGGCTCGGTCTGGTCGACGAGCTCGGTGGCCTGCGGGAGGCGGTGACGATCGCGCGGGACCGGGCCGGGCTGCCCGCCCATGCCCCGGTGGGACCGGCGGCTCCGATGTCCCCGCTGGCGCGGCTCGGACGGCCTCGCAACAGCGACGACCCCCGCGCGCAGACCGGCCTGGCCTGGCCCGGGCTGCGGGAGCTCACCGCCGCACTAGGGCTGCCCGACGGGGTCGAGCTGACCATGCCCCCCGTACGGCTGCGCTGACCTGCGCTGTTCTCGCCGCCGCCATCGGCTCCGCCGTGGTGTCCGGTCGCCGAGTCGGAGGCGTCCGTCACCGCGAAACTGAGCCGAGTCTGTGGGGGACGCCGAACGGGCTTGTCGCGCTGGTCGGGCCGGGTCCGGACAGGTAGGCTCGGGCGATCGTGAAGCGTCTCCGGCATTTCATCCTCGTGCGTCACCGGCACAACTGGAAGCTCCTCTTCCGGTTCGGGCTGGTGGGCGGCTCGGGCGTGCTGGTCAACCTGCTGGTGACCATCCTCCTGAAGCGGAGCGGCCCGCCCTTCGAGGACGTCTTCATCGACCTGCCGATGACCAGCTTCAACGTGCGCTGGTACCACCTCTACTCGATGGTGGCCTTCCTGGTCGCCAACCTGTCGAACTTTCAGCTCAACCGCGTCTACACCTTCCGCTCCGCCGCACACCGCCGCTGGTGGCGGGAGTACGGACCGTTCCTCGCGGTGGGGCTGGCCGCCCAGATCGTTGGCCTCGGCATCCTGACCATGCTGATGCACCCGAGCTCGTTCCTGGCCCTGCCGAGCGACGTGTTCGACAACTCCACCGGTCTGCGCACCAAGCTCTACTGGGCCCAGCTGATCGTCATCGCCATCACCGTCCCGGTGTCCTTCGTGCTGAACAAGCTGTGGACCTTCTCCGCCGTCCGGGGTGGGGAGCACCCGACCCTGACCGAGGAGGCCGTCGGAGAGGCCCTCGAAGAAGCGACCGCCGAGCGGGCCGAGGCAGAGGAGGCCCCCGTAGCGGCGACCGCGCCGCCGGCCCCGTGAGCACGACCCTGCCAGCTCCCCGGCTCGGCCCGCGGACCAAGGCCTAGACCCGCTCCGGCTGGTCCGCCGCCACGGTGAGTCCGGACGCCGGCTCGACACCTCCGGGGTCGGCTCGACACCCCGGGTCGGCTGGGCGGTCGGGCTGCCCGCCTCGGTTAGAGTGAGCGGGCTCGTGCGGGCGCACAGACGGCCGGGACCCCGTACGCCGAACCCGTCCGGAGAGCGAGCGGAGGGAGACCGGTGCACCTCAAGAGCATGACGCTGCGGGGCTTCAAGTCCTTCGCCTCCGCGACCACCCTGAACTTCGAGCCCGGCATCACCTGCGTCGTCGGGCCCAACGGCTCCGGCAAGTCCAACGTCGTCGACGCCCTCAGCTGGGTGATGGGGGAGCAGGGCGCCAAGTCGCTGCGCGGCGGCAAGATGGAGGACGTCATCTTCGCCGGCACGTCTGGCCGGGCTCCGCTGGGACGGGCCGAGGTCGTGCTGACCATCGACAACACCGACGGCGCCCTCCCGATCGAGTACGCCGAGGTCACCATCGCGCGGACGATGTTCCGCAACGGCGGCTCCGAGTATGCGATCAACGGCCGCTCCGTGCGGCTGCTCGACGTGCAGGAGCTCCTGAGCGACTCCGGCATCGGCCGCGAGATGCACGTGATCGTCGGCCAAGGCCAGCTCGACTCGATCCTGCAGGCGACCCCGGAGGGACGCCGGGGCTTCATCGAGGAGGCGGCGGGGGTCCTCAAGCACCGCAAGCGGAAGGAGAAGGCCCTCCGCAAGCTGGAGGCGTGCGAGGGCAACCTGAACCGGCTGTCCGACCTCATCACCGAGATCCGGCGCCAGCTCAAGCCGCTGGGTCGCCAAGCCGAGGTGGCCCGCAAGGCCGCCGTCATCCAGGCCGAGGTCCGTGACTCCCGGGCCCGGCTGCTGGCCGACGACCTCGTCCAGGCCACGCTGGCCTTCGCGTCCGACCTGGCCGACGAGCAGGCCATGCGTCGCCGGCGGCAGGAGCTCACGGCCGCGCTGGAGCAGACGCGGCAGGTCGAGCTCGAGGCCGAGGAGGCCGTCCGCGACGGTGCTCCGCGGCTCAGCGCCGCCCAGGAGACCTGGTACGGCCTGGCCGCAATCCGTGAGCGGGTGGCGAGCACCGTCTCGATCGCCCGCGAGCGGGTCCGCAACGCTGACCACGACGCCCCCGAGGCCCGGGCCGGTCGCAACCCTGAGGACCTGGAGCGGGAGGCCGCCGCCGTGGCGGCCCAGGAGATCGAGCTGGCGAGCGAGGTGGCCGACCGGCAGCGGCTGCTGGCCGAGGCGACCGCCCGCCGCGCCCAGCTGGAGGACGCCCACCGGGCCGAGGAGCAACGGCTGGCCGGCCTGGTCCGGGCCGCCGCCGACCGACGTGAGGGCCTGGCCCGGCTCACCGGCCAGGTCAACACCCTGCGCAGCCGTTCGGCCGCGGCCGGTGAGGAGATCGGCCGGCTCACCGCCGCCCGGCACGAGGCGGAGGAGCGAGCCGCCCACGCGTCGCGGGCCTTCACCTCGCTGGAGAGCCAGGTGGCCGGGTTGGACGACGGGGAGCTCGGGCTGGACAGCCACCACGAGGCGGCGGTCGAGGCGCTGGAGTCGGTCGAGGCCCGGCTGGCCGAGCTGCGGACCCAGGAGCTGGCCGCGGGCCAGGACAAGGCCGCCCTGGTCGCGCGGGTCGAGGCCCTGCAGATGGGTCTCCAGCGCAAGGACGCCGCGGCCGCGCTGCTGGGCGCCGGTGACCGGGTCGACGGGGTGCTGGGGTCGTTGGCCTCCCTGCTGCGCGTGGACAGCTCGTACGAGACCGCGGTGGCCGCGGCGCTCGGATCTTTCGCCGACGCGGTGGCCGTGTCCGACCGGGACGCCGCCGTGGCCGTGTTCGACCACCTCAAGACCGAGGACCTCGGCCGCGCGAGCCTGCTGCTGGTTGGCGGCCCGGACGCGGGAGTCGTGGGCTGGCCCGCACTGCCGGCCGG